>NZ_JCANQV010000167.1:0-13237 GCF_059553635.1 Candidatus Streptomyces philanthi | reverse complement strand
CTCACCCCGCGGCTGATGGAGAGCGTCCAGGCCGCCCTCGGCGCCAAGTCGCCGGTGGCCGACGCCGACCAGCCGCTGTCCGGGCTGGGCCTGGACTCCCTGATGGCCGTCGAGCTGAGGAACGAGATCCAGAGCCGGCTGGAGGTCTCCATGGCCGTCGCCGACTTCCTGCGCGGCGCCACCGTCCGCAGCGTCGCCCAACTCGTCACCGACCGGCTCCGTGCCAAGGAGACGGACGGCGGGGGAGCGGACGACGCCGACGACGCGCTGGTCCCCGCCACCGAAGGGTTCGAGGACATCGCCGCACAGCTGCTGGACGAGATCGACAAGATGCCCGAGGGACCCGCGGCAGCGGGCGGAGAGGAGCGGCGTTGAGCGGCATCGCCGAACGCCTCGCGGCGCTCCCGCCGGAGAAGCGGGCGCTGTTCGAGAAAATGCTGCGCGAGCGGGAGCAGGGCGGCCGCGTCCTGCCCATCTCCCCGCTCCAGCAGGGCATGTGGTTCCTGGAACAGCTCCGCCCCGACAACCCGGCCTATGTCGTGCCCGGCGCGGTCCGCATCGACGGAGAGGTGTCCGCCGGCGTCCTGCGCGACGCCCTCAACGAGATCGTGCGGCGCCACGAGTCCCTGCGCACCACCTTCGAACTCCGCGACGGCGAACCCGTCCAGATCGTCCGGCCCCGGATGACCCTGGAACTCCCCGAGACCGACCTGCGCGGCCGGTCGCTCACCGAGGAGGAACTGGAGCGGCACATCGCAGCCGAGGCCCTGGAGGACCGCTTCGACCTCGCGACCGGACCGCTGATCCGCACCCGGCTGGTGCGCCTCGCCGACGACGCGTCCGTCCTGGTCCTCGCCCTGCACCACCTCGTCTCCGACCGCTGGTCCGTCGGCATCCTGCTGAGCGAGCTCTCCGAGGTCTACGAGGCGTTCGCCGACGGCCGCCCCTCGCCGCTGCCCGACCTGCCCGTCCACTACGGTGACTTCGCCGCCTGGCAGCGCCGGCAGCGGGACAAGGGCCGCTGGGACGCGGACCTCGCGTACTGGCGGGAGAACCTGGCGGGCGCCCCGGCCGCCCTGGAGCTGCCCACCGACCGGCCGCGCCCCGCGGTCCAGGGCTTCAACGGCGCCTCCTGCCCCGTCGAACTGCCCGAACCGGTGATGCGGGAGCTGACCGCCCTCGCCAACCGGCACGGCGCCACCGCCTACATGGCGCTGCTCGCCGTCCTCACCGTGCTGCTGCACCGCTACAGCGACCAGGACGACGTGATCGTCGGCATGCCCACCGCGATGCGCGGCCGGCCGGAGGTCGAACCCCTCATCGGGTACTTCGTCAACACCCTGCCGATCCGTGCCGACGTCAGCGGCGACCCCGACTTCGTCCAGCTCCTCAAGCGGGTCCAGAACGCCTGCCTGGGGGCCTACGCCCACCAGGACGTCCCGTTCGACACCCTCGTCGCGGACCTCAACACCGCCCGCGACCTCAGCCGGCCCCCGGTCCACCAGGTCAGCTTCTCCTACGGCCGCGAGCCGGTGCCGCCCGTCGCCCTCGGCGGCGCCCGGCTGCGCCGGATGCTGGTCAAGAGCGAAGGGGCCCGCTTCGACCTGGAACTCCAGGCGTTCGACGCCGGGGGCGCGCTGTACGGCTGGTTCGAGTACGACCGTGACCTGTTCGACGAGAGCACCGTCGCCCGGATGGCGCGGCACTTCCGGCGGCTGGCCGAGCAGGCCGTCGCCCACCCGGAGGAGCCCGTCGGCCGCCTCGGACTGCTCGACGCCGACGAGCGCCGCGCCCTCCTCGTCGGCCGCAACGCCACCGACCGGCAGTGGCCCGCGTCCGACGGGCTGGTGCACGAGTGCTTCGAGGAGCGGGCCCGGACGGCGCCCGGCGCCGAGGCCGTCCGCTTCGAGGGCGAGAGCCTGACCTACGCCGAACTCGACGCCCGCGCCAACCGGCTCGCCCACCGCCTCGTCCGCCTCGGCGTCGGCCGGGACGTACCGGTCGGCGTCGCCATGGAACGCTCCCCGGAACTGGTCGTCTCCCTCCTCGCCGTGCTCAAGGCGGGCGGCGCGTACGTCCCCCTGGACCCCGGCTACCCCCGGGCGCGCCTGGAGTTCATGCTCGCCGACGCGAAGGTGCCGGTCCTGCTCACCCAGCGCCGCGTCGTGGAGCAGCTGCCGCCGGTGACCGCCGAGGTGCTGTGCGTCGAGGAGATGACCGGTGAGCTGAGCGCCGAACCGGCCACCTCGCCCGGTGTCGCGGTGGACGGCGAGGACCTGGCGTACATCATCTACACCTCCGGCTCGACCGGAACACCCAAGGGCGTGATGAACGTCCACGCCGCGATCCGCAACCGCCTGCTGTGGATGCAGGACGCCTACCGCCTGGACGCCACCGACCGGGTGCTGCAGAAGACGCCGTTCTCCTTCGACGTGTCGGTCTGGGAGTTCTTCTGGCCCCTGATGACCGGCGCCACCCTCGTCCTCGCCCGCCCCGGCGGGCACAAGGACAGCGGCTACCTCGCCGAGACCGTACGGCGCGAGCACATCACCACCGTCCACTTCGTCCCCTCGATGCTCCAGATCTTCCTGACGGAGGACATCGAGAGCTGCACCTCCCTGCGCCGGGTGATGTGCAGCGGAGAGGCGCTGCCGCGCGACCTCCAGGACCGCTTCCTCGCCCGCTCCGACGCCGGACTCCACAACCTCTACGGCCCCACCGAGGCCGCCATCGACGTCACCAGCTGGCACTGCCGCCCCGAGGACGAACCGCGCCCCGTGCCCATCGGGCACCCCATCGCCAACACCCGCCTGTACATCCTCGACCGCCACCTCGCCCCCGTACCGCCGGGCGCACCGGGCGAACTCCACATCGGCGGACGCAACCTCGCCCGCGGCTATCTGGGCCGGCCCGACCTGACCGCCGAACGCTTCGTCCGCGACCCGTTCTCCGACGACCCCGGCGCCCGCCTCTACAAGACGGGCGACCTCGCCCGCCACCGCCCCGACGGCGCCATCGAATTCCTCGGGCGCCTCGACCACCAGGTCAAACTGCGGGGCTTCCGCATCGAACTGGGCGAGATCGAGGCGGCGCTCGCCGAGCACCCGGCGGTCCGCGAGGCGGTCGTGGTGCCCCACGAGCACGCCCCCGGCGACGTCCGCCTCGTCGCCTACCTCACCGCCGCCGGCGAGAGCACGCCGGACGGTGAGGAGCTGAGCGCCGCGCTCAAGCAGCGGCTGCCCGAGCACATGGTGCCCGCCCTCTACGAGGTGCTGCCCGCCCTCCCGCTCGGCCCCACCGGCAAGACCGACCGCAAGGCCCTGCCCGCGCCGCAGGGGATACGCGCCGGACTGCGGGCCCGCTACGAGGCACCCCAGGACACCCTGGAGGGCACCCTCGCCGACCTGTGGCGCGAGGTCCTGGGCACCGACCGGGTCGGCAGGCACGACAGCTTCTTCGACCTAGGCGGCCACTCGCTGCTGATGGCCCGGCTGCGTACCGAGCTGGCCGCCCGAGGACACGAGGTCTCCATGGTCGACCTCTTCCAGCACCCCACGGTGGCCGCACTGGCGCAGCACCTCGGCACGCCCGGCGGCCCGGAAGCGGCCGGTACCCGCCGGGGCCAGGAGCGCGGCGAGAGCCGCCGTCGCTCCCGCGGCCGCCGCCAGCAGACCGCCCACCGCCGAGCCCGTCCCCACAGCGATAGGTAGCACGAGATGACCGAGATGCACGACGACCTCGACCGCATAGCGATCATCGGGATGGCCGGACGGTTCCCCGGGGCCCCCGACGTCGACGCCTTCTGGACCCAGCTCGCCGAGGGCCGCGAGGGCATCACCCGCTTCACCGACGAGGAACTGCTCGCGGCCGGCGCCGACGCCGCCGTCCTCGGGCAGGAGAACTACGTCAAGGCCAAGGGCGCCCTCGACGGCGCCGACCGCTTCGACGCGGGCTTCTTCGGCTACAGCCCCCGCGAGGCCGAGATCATGGACCCCCAGCACCGGGTGTTCCTGGAGACCGCCTGGGAGGCCCTGGAGAACGCCGGGTGCGTCCCGCAGGACTTCGAGGGACGCATCGGCGTGTTCGCCGGCACCGGCATGAACACGTACATGATCTTCAACGTGCTGCGGAACCGCCGGACGTTCGAGGCGGCCGGCATGTACCAGACCATGCTCGCCGGGGACAAGGACTTCCTCGCCACCCGCGCCGCCTACAAGCTCGGCCTCAAGGGCCCGGCCATGACCGTCCAGACGGCCTGCTCCACCTCGCTGACCGCCGTGCACCTCGCCTGCCAGAGCCTGCTCGGCGGCGAGTGCGACATCGCGCTGGCCGGCGGCGTCGCCGTCTCCACCCCGCTCAGCGACGGCTACCTGCACGAGAGCGGCGGCATCCTCTCCCCGGACGGCCACTGCCGCGCCTTCGACGCGTCCGCCGGCGGCACCGTCCCCGGCAGCGGCGCGGGCGTCGTCGTCCTGCGCCGCCTGGACCACGCCCTGGACGCCGGCGACACCGTCGACGCCGTCATCCGCGGCACCGCCGTCAACAACGACGGCTCCCTCAAGGCCGGTTACACCGCGCCCAGCGTCGAGGGACAGGCCGAGGTCGTCTCCGAGGCACTGGCCGTCGCCGGGGTGTCCCCCGACAGCATCGGCTACGTGGAGACCCACGGCACCGGCACCGTCCTCGGCGACCCCATCGAGATCGCCGCCCTCACCCGCGCCTTCCGGGAGCACACCGACCGGACCGGCTACTGCGCCATCGGCTCCGTCAAGAGCAACGTCGGCCACCTCGACGCGGCCGCGGGCGTCACCGCGCTGGTCAAGACCGTCCTGATGCTCAAGAACGAGGCCATCCCCGCCTCCTTGCACTTCACCGAGCCCAACCCCGAACTCGCCCTCGACAAGAGCCCGTTCTACGTCAACGACACCCTGCGGCCCTGGCCCCGGAGCGCGGAGCCCCGCCGGGCCGGCGTCAGCTCGTTCGGCATCGGCGGCACCAATGTGCACCTGGTGCTGGAGGAGGCCCCCGCCCCCCGGCCCACCGACCCCTCCCGGGACGTGCTGCCGCTGCCGCTGTCCGCGGCGACGCCCGAGGCACTCGTCGCACAGACCCGGCGCCTCGCCGACCACCTGGAGCGGCACCCCGACACCGACCTCGGCGACCTCTCCTGGACCCTGGCCCGCCACCGCCGCGCCTTCGGCCGCCGCACCGCCGTGGCCGCCTCCGACACCGCCGGAGCCGTCACCGCGCTGCGCGCCACGGGCACCGCCGACGCCGTCGCGGCCCCGGAGAAGGGCGCCCCCGTCGCGTTCCTCTTCCCCGGACAGGGCGCCCAGTACGTCGGCATGGCCCGGGGCCTCTACACCAGCGAGCCGGTCTTCGCCCGCGAACTCGACCGCTGCGCCGAGCTGTTCGCCCGCCACCTCGACGAGGACCCCCGCGCCCTGCTGTTCGCCGACGAGGACCGGGCCGAGGAGGCCGCCGCCGGGCTGGAGCAGACCGCCGTCACCCAGCCGGTCCTCTTCCTCGTCGAGTACGCCCTCGCCCGGCTGTGGATGTCCTGGGGCGTGACGCCGCGGGCGATGGTGGGCCACAGCATCGGCGAGTACGTCGCCGCCACCCTCGCCGGGGTGTTCTCCCTGGAGGACGCCGTGCGCGTGGTCGCGGCCCGGGGACGGCTCGTCCAGGCGATGCGGCCCGGCGCCATGCTCACCGTCTTCCTCTCCGAGGAGGAGGCCGCCGCCCGTCTGACCGGCGGCCTGAGCCTGGCCGCCGTCAACTCCACCGGCCTGACCGTGGTCTCCGGCCCCGAGGACGAGATCGACGCGCTGGAGCGGCGCCTCAAGGACGACGGCGTCTCCTGCCGCAGGCTGCACACCTCGCACGCCTTCCACTCCGCCGACATGGACGACGCCGTCGCCCCCCTGGTCGCCGAGGTCACCGGCGTGCGGCTGCGCCCGCCGTCCATCCCCTTCCTCTCCAACGTCACGGGCACCTGGATCACCGACGAGGAGGCCACCAGCCCCGCGTACTGGGGGCGTCATCTGCGCGGCACGGTGCGCTTCGACGACGCCGTCACCCGGCTGCTCGACGACCCGGAGCTGGTCGCCGTCGAGGTCGGCCCCGGCGACACCCTCGGCACCTTCATGCGCCGCCACCGCGCCTGGCGCGACGGCCGCACCGTCGTGTCCACCCTGCGCCACCCCCGCGACAAGCGCGACGACCGGTCCTGCCTGATGGCGGCCCTCGGCGCGCTGTGGAGCGCCGGTGCCCCCGTCGACTGGGACGCCTTCCACGACGGCGCGCGGCGCCGCGTCCTGCGCCTGCCCGCCTACGCCTTCCAGCGGGAGCGCTACTGGGTGGACGCCGAGGACACCCCCGGCGGTGTCCGGCCCGGGACCGGGGCGGCGGGCGGCGGTGTCCGCTTCCACACCCCCGGCTGGCGGCGCCTGCCCGCGCTCACCACGCCCCAGGAGCCGGCCGACGGGGCACTGTGGGTCCTCCTCGGCGGCGGCGCGCTCGCCGACGGACTGGCCGGGGACCTGGAGGCGGCGGGCGCGAGCGTCGTCCGGGCCGCGGCCGGCGAGGAGTTCGCCCGCCACGGCACGGCGGCCTGGTCGCTCGACCCCGCCGACCGGGAGCACTTCGCCTCCCTCGTCACCGGCCTGGACACCGAGGCGCACCCGGCCGTCCGCTTCGTCCACCTCTTCGGCCTCGACGGCGAAGAGTCCGGGGCCCTGGACGCGGCCCGGCTCGACGCGGCCCGGCGCACCGGCTTCGACAGCCTCCTCGCCCTGGCCCAGGGCATCGACGACGCCCGTCTGCCCGTCCCGGCCGCCGTCGACGTGGTCTGCCGCGGCGTCCACGCCGTCACCGGGGACGAGGAGATCCGGCCGGAGAACGCGCTCCTGACCGGCGTGAGCACGGTGATCCCGCAGGAGCTCGCCGACGTCACCTGCCGCACCCTCGACATCACCGGTACCGACCCGCACGCCCCCCACGCCGCCGCCCTGCGCGCCCTCGGCGGGCTGCTGCGGCGCACCACCGAGGACCGCGACCTCGCGCTGCGCGGACGCCACTGGTGGGTCCGTGACTACGACGCCGTCCCCCTCGACGCGGCCCCGGCCCAGGCGGCGCCGCTGCGCGACGGCGGCGTCTACCTGATCACCGGTGGCCTCGGCGGTGTCGGCCTGGCCCTGGCCGCCCACATCGCGGCCAGCGTGCAGGGCCCCGTCCTCGGCCTGCTGGGCCGCTCGTCCCTCCCGGACCGCGAGGAGTGGCGGCGCTGGCTCGACGGCCACCCCGCCGACGACCCCGTCAGCGCCCGCCTGCGCGCGCTGACCGCGCTGGAGGAGGCCGGTGCCCGCGTCGTCGTCCTGGCGGCCGATGTGACGGACGAGGAGCAGACCGCCGCCCGGGTGGCGGAGCTGACCGCGCTCGCCGGGCCGCTCAACGGCGTCGTCCACGCCGCCGGGGCCCCCTCCACCGGCATGATCAGGAACAAGACGAGGGAGGACGCCGACCGGGTGCTCGCCGCCAAGACCCGCGGCACCCTCGTCCTCGACCGGGTCTGCGACACCGCGGCCCTCGACTTCCTCCTGCTGTGCTCCTCCGTCACCGCCGTCCTCGGCGGCCCCGGACAGAGCGACTACGGCGCGGCCAACGCCTTCCTCGACGCGTTCGCCCAGTGGAAGCGCCGTCAGGACGGGGCGCCCGTCGTCTCCGTCGCCTGGGACACCTGGAGCGGCGTCGGCATGGCCGCCGGCCTCGGCCGCGGCACCGGCGAGCAGGCCGGGGAACCGACCGGCCACCCGCTGCTGCGGCTGGTGGAGACCACCGGGACCACCCGGACGTACGCCACCACCTTCAGCACCGCCGACTCCTGGATCGTCGACGACCACCGGCTGATGGGCCACGGACTCGTCCCCGGCACCGCCTACCTCGAACTGGTCCGCGGCGCGCTCGCCGAGCAGGCCGCCGGACGGGACATCGAACTGCGCGACGTGCTGTTCATGATGCCCGTCATCGTCCCCGACGGCCGCACCAGGACCGTCTACACCACCATCGAGGAGCACGACGGGGAACTCCGCTTCACCGTCCGCAGCCGCGCCGGCGCCTCGGCCCCTTGGCGCGACCACGCCACCGGCTGCGCGGCCTTCCGCGAGAGTGACGGCGACGAGGTCCGCGACCTCGGCCAGGTCCTCGCCGCGTGCGAGGTCACCGAGGTGCTGGACACCGAGGAGGACATCAGGCGCCGGATGCGCGTCGACGCGTTCGCCAAGGACGCCGGCGGGCCGCTGGAGTTCTTCTTCGGCCCCCGGTGGCAGTGCCTGCGCACCATTAGGACCGGGGAGCGGCGGATGCTCGCCACCCTCGCCCTCGACGAGGAGTTCGCCGCCGACCTGGAGGAACTGCCGCTGCACCCGGCGCTCCTGGACATGGCGGGCGGCGTGTTCCGCATGCACGCCGAGCACCTGTACTACCTGCCGCTGACCTACCGGAGCCTGCGGATCGCGCACGGGCTGACCCGCACCATCGAGTGCAGCGTCGAGATCACCTCCGAGGACCTGTCGGGCGAGACCCTCACCTGCGGCATCGATATCCTCGACCCCGACGGCCGGCTGCTGGTGCAGATCACCGACTTCACCGTCAAGCGCATCAACGACATCGACGCGTTGCTGGAGCAGATCGACCAGGCCGTACGGGAGGCCGAGGCCGGATCGGACGACGACGGCGCGGGCGAGGAGAACAAGGGCGTCCTGCACCTGCTGAGCGAGGGCATGAGCGAGAAGGACGGCCAAGGCGCCTTCGCCCGCCTCCTGGCGGCCGACCCCCTGCCCGAGCAGATCGTCGTCGCGGCCAAGGACTTCACGGCCGCGCGCCGCCTGGCCGCGAGCATCACCCCGGCGCTGCTCGCCGAGGAGGCCGGGCAGCTCGCCCCGGCCACCGCCTCCCACCCCCGCCCGGACCTCGCGACCCCGTACACCGCGCCGTCGACCGAGGACGAGAAGGCCGTCGCCGCGATCTGGCAGGAGGTGCTGGGCATCGAGGAGGTCGGCGTACACGACGACTTCTTCGCCCTCGGCGGACACTCGCTCGCCGCGGTCCAGATCGGCACCAAGATCCAGAGCCGCTTCGGGACCGAGATCGACCTGCGGGACTTCTTCGAGGACCCCACGGTCGCCCACACCCTCACCCTGCTCGCGGGGGACGGCGGCGCCGCCCCGGCGGACGCCATCCGGGCCCGCGGCCGCACCGAGGAGGACGACCTCCTGGACGGGCTCGACGAGCTGTCCGACGAAGAGGTCGAGGCCCAGCTGCGGGAACTGCTCGCCGACACCGCGGACGACGACATGTGAGCCCGCCCGCCGCGGTCCGCCCCCGGGCGGGCCGCGGCGCCCCACCGCCCTCCTGACACCCCTCGCGCACCGGTACGGCAACGACGGCCCACCGGCGACACCACACGAAGGATGACGCGTCACATGAGCACCACGAACCCGGCGGGCCTCTCGGCCGCCGAAAAGCGCGCCCTGCTCGCCGAGCGGCTGCGCGAGCGCAAGAAGCGGCGGCGCAACCAGTTCCCCGCGTCCTTCCAGCAGCAGCGACTGTGGTTCCTCGACCAGCTGACCCCCGAGAGCTCCGCGTACAACGTGCCCGGCGCCATCCGCGTCCTCGGCCCGCTGGACACCGAGGCATGGCGGCGCGCCGTCAACGAGATCGCCCGGCGCCACGAGGCCCTGCGCACCACCTTCCGCGAGGCCGACGGCCAGCCCGTACAGGTCGTCAACGAGGGCATGGAACCGGAGTTCGCCGTCGTCGACTGCGCCCACCTCGAAGGACCCGGCAAGGAGGAGGGCATCCGCGCCCTCGCCCGCGAGGAGTTCACCCGCCCCTTCGACCTGCGCCGCGGCCCCCTGCTGCGCAACACCTTCCTCCGCCTGGGCCCCGACGAGCACGTCCTCCTCTTCACCGTCCACCACATCGCCGGCGACCTGTGGTCCACCTCCGTCCTGCTGCGGGAACTCGTCGCCCTCTACGCCGCCGACCGGACCGGCGGCCGGGCGGCCCTGCCCGAACTCCCGATCCAGTACGCGGACTACGCCGCCTGGCAGCGCGAACGCCTGGAGAGCGACGCCCTCGCCGGCGACCTGGAGTACTGGAAGGACGCCCTCACCGGCGCCCCCGCCGCACTCGAACTGCCCACCGACCGGCCCCGCCCGGCCGTGCAGTCCACCCGCGGCGGCTCCGTCCCCTTCGCCCTGCCCGACGACGTCATGGACGGCGTGCGGGAGCTGAGCCGCAAGGAGGGCGCCACCCCCTTCATGACGCTGCTCGCCGCCTTCCAGGTACTGCTGCACCGCTACAGCCGCCAGGAGGACATCGTCGTCGGCGTGCCCGTCGCCAACCGCGGCCGCCGCGAGATCGAGAACCTCATCGGCTACTTCGTCAACACCCTGGCCCTGCGCGCCCAGGTGTCCGGCGACGCCACCTTCCGCGAACTCCTCGCCCAGGTCCGCACCACCTGCCTCGGCGGCTTCGCCCACCAGGAACTCCCCTTCGAGCGCCTGGTGGAGGTGCTGCATCCCCAGCGCGACCTCTCGCGCACCCCCGTCTTCCAGGTCTCGTTCATCTTCCAGAACATCGCCATGCCCGAGTTCGACGCGGCCGGACTGCGCCTGGAGCCCCTGGAGACGGAGAGCTCCACCGCCCGCTTCGACCTCGAACTCCAGGTCTTCGACCGCCCCGAAGGACTCAGCGGCTGGTTCGAGTACAACAGCGACCTCTTCGACGCCGCGACCGTCGCGCGCATGGCCGGCCAGCTGCGCACCCTGGTGCGCCACCTCGTCGCCGACCCCGGCCGCCGCCTCGCCGAGGTACCGCTGCTCACCGCCGACGAGGAACGCGACCTGCTCGCCCTGGGCTCCGCCGCCGACCGCGCCTGGCCCGACGACGCCCTCACCCACGAGCGGTTCGCCCGGCAGGCCGCCCGCACCCCACGGGCCGAGGCGGTCCGCTGCGGCGACGACGCCCTCGGCTACGCCGCCCTCGACCGGCGCGCCAACCAGCTCGCCCACCGGCTCCGGCGGCACGGCGCCGGCCCCGGCACCCTCGTCGGCATCTGCATCGACCGCTCCACCGACATGATCGTCGCGATGCTGGCC
The DNA here is from genome assembly GCF_059553635.1 of Candidatus Streptomyces philanthi. Lineage (NCBI taxonomy): Bacteria > Bacillati > Actinomycetota > Actinomycetes > Kitasatosporales > Streptomycetaceae > Streptomyces > Candidatus Streptomyces philanthi. Next base: position 2,075 of record NZ_JCANQV010000167.1, on the reverse strand, counting down.
GTGCTGAAGGCCGGCGGCGCGTACGTCCCCCTGGACCCGGGCTTCCCGCCGGACCGCATCGCCTACATGCTCGCCGACTCCGCGCTGCCCGTCCTCCTCACCCACCGCACGGTCCTCGACGGCCTCACCGACGTCACGGCCACCACCCTCTGCCTCGACGAACTCGCCGACGACCTGGCCACCGAGGACACCACGGCGCCCCAGAACACCGCCGGACCCGACGACCTCGCCTACGTCATCTACACCTCCGGCTCCACCGGCCGCCCCAAGGGCGTGCAGATCCCGCACCGCGCCCTGGACAACTTCCTGCGCAGCCTCGGCGAACGCCCCGGCGTCACCGGCGACGACACCCTCCTCGCCGTCACCACCCTCTCCTTCGACATCTCCATGCTGGAGCTGCTGCTGCCCCTCATGGAGGGCGCCCGCGTCGTCGTCGCCCCCCGCGACGTCGCCGCCGACGGCGAACGCCTGGCGCACCTGCTGGACACCTGCGGCGCCACCGTCATGCAGGCCACCCCCTCCACCTGGCGGATGCTCCTGGACGCCGGCTGGCCCGGCCGCCCGGGGCTGCGCGTCCTCGCCGGGGGAGAGGCACTGCCCGACGAACTCGCCCAGCGCCTCCTGGCCACCGGCGTCACCCTGTGGAACATGTACGGGCCCACCGAGACCACCATCTGGTCCGCCGTCGGCGAGGTCGGCGAAGGCCCCGTCGCCCTGGGCGCCCCCGTCGCCAACACCGCCCTGCACGTCCTCGACGACGAGGGCCGCCTGGCCCCGCTCGGCGTCCCCGGCGAGCTGTACATCGGCGGCTCCGGCCTCGCCCGCGGCTACCTCGGCCGGCCCGAACTGACCGAGGAACGCTTCGTCCCCGACCCCTTCGCGCCGGAGTCCGGCGCCCGCCTCTACCGCACCGGCGACCTCGTCCGCCGCACCGGCGACGGCACCATCACCTTCCTCGGCCGCCTCGACCACCAGGTCAAACTGCGCGGCTACCGCATCGAACTCGGCGAGATCGAGTCCGTCCTCGCCCGCCGCCCCGAGGTCGGGCAGGCCGTCGTCGCCGTCCGCGAGGTCGCCCCCGGCGACGCGCAGCTCGTCGCCTACGTCGTGCCCGACGAGAGCGCCGCCGCCCGCGCGGAGAACGACGACTGGCCCGAACAGGTCGACCAGTGGCGCAAGATCTGGGACGAGGCGTACGACGAGGAGGCCGGCGACGTCGACCCGGCCTTCGACATCCGCGGCTGGAACAGCAGCTACACCGGCGCCCCCATCCCCGCCCCCGAGATGCGCGAATGGGTCGACGCCACCGCCGCCCGCATCCTGGAGAACAACCCCGGGACCGTCCTGGAGATCGGCTGCGGCACCGGCCTGATCTTCCACGCCGTCGCCCCCCACTGCCGCACCTACTGGGGCACCGACATCTCCGGCGTCGCCCTCGGACGGCTGCACCACCAGACACGCAAGGCCGGCACCGACCCCGACCGCGTCCAGTTCCACCAGTGCGCCGCCGACGCCCTCGACCGGCTCCCCGACCAGCTGTTCGACGTCATCGTCCTCAACTCCGTCGTCCAGTACTTCTCCGACGAGCAGTACCTCCTGCGCGTCATCGAGGGCGCGCTGCCCCGCCTCGCCCCCGGCGGCTCCCTCTTCCTCGGCGACGTACGCAGCCTGCCGCTGCTGGAGACCTTCCACACCTCCGTACAGCTCGCCACGGCCGACCCCGACCAGCCCGCGCAGCAGGTCCTCGACCGCGCCCGCCGGGCCGCCGAGGACGACGAGGAACTCGTCATCGACCCCCGGCTGTTCCACGCCCTGCCCGCCCGCTTCCCCCAGATCACCGGCGTCCGGCTGGAGCCCAAGCCCGGCCGCGCCGGCAACGAACTCAACCGGTTCCGCTACGACGTCCGCCTCACCACGGGCCGCCCCGACGCGACCACCACCGACGACGTCTGGCACGACTGGCACGAGGAGGAACTGACCCCCGAGGGCCTCCACGACCGGCTCACCCGGGAACGCCCCGCCGTCCTCGCCCTCCGCGACATCCCCAACGCCCGCACCCGCGCCTTCGCCGACGC
>NZ_JCANQV010000166.1:0-13300 GCF_059553635.1 Candidatus Streptomyces philanthi | reverse complement strand
GCCGCCGTCACCGTGGCGGGCCTGGCCGTCCCCGTGCACACCAAGGCCGACGACAGCGTCCGCATTGCCGTCGTCCAGGGCAACGTCCAGCAGCCCGGCATGGACTTCCTCGGCCGCCCCATGAAGATCCTCGACAACCACGCCAGGGCCACCGAGAAGCTCGCCGCCGACGTCAGGGCCGGCCGGGCGAGCAGGCCCGACCTGGTCATCTGGCCGGAGAACTCCTCGGACCTCGACCCCTTCCGCTACCCGGAGGCGTACGACCGCATCGACCGGGCGGTCAAGGACATCGGGGTGCCCGTGCTCGTCGGCGCCCTGGTCGACCACCCGAAGAAGCCCGGCTATGTGTACAACGAGGGCATCGTCTGGGACCCGGTGAAGGGCCCCGGCGCCTCGTACACCAAGCAGCACCCCGTGCCGTTCGGCGAGTACGTGCCGTTCCGGGACCAGCTCAGCAAGGTCATCACGCGCCTCCAGCGGGTCCCGAGGGACTTCTACCCCGGCGACCACTCCGGGGTCCTCCAGGTCGGCCCCGCCCGCCTCGGCGACGTCATCTGCTTCGAGGTCGCCTACGACGAGATCGTCCACGGCACCGTCGCCGACGGTGCCCGCGCCCTGGTCGTCCAGACGAACAACGCCACCTACGGGCGCACCGGCCAGCCCGAGCAGCAGCTGGCCATGTCCCGGCTGCGGGCCGTGGAGCACGGCCGGGCCGTGGTCACCGCCGCCACCAGCGGCATCAGCGCGGTCGTCGCGCCGGACGGCACGGTCGTCCGGCAGATCCCCGAGTTCACGCAGGGTGTGCTCGCCGCGCGGATTCCGCTCCGGGACGAAACGACGCTCGCCGACCGCGTCGGTGCGGCTCCCGAGTGGGCGCTCGCTATCGTGGGCGTTCTCTCCTGCGCCGCCGCGACAGCCATCGGCCGGCGCGGGCGTACGAAGGACGAGAAGGGGCAGTAGTGACAGACGGCGGTCAGCGGAAGTATGGTCCGCTCGGCACCACGTTGGTGATCATTCCCACATACAACGAGGTGGAGAACATCAAGCCGATCGTCTCGCGGGTACGGGCCGCCGTCCCCGAGGCGCACGTCCTCGTCGCGGACGACAACAGCCCCGACGGGACCGGCAAGGCCGCCGACGAACTGGCCGCCGACGACGAGCAGGTCCACGTCCTGCACCGCGAGGGCAAGGAAGGGCTCGGCGCCGCCTATCTGGCGGGCTTCCGGTGGGGGATCGAGCACGACTTCGGCGTCCTGGTCGAGATGGACGCCGACGGCTCCCACCAGCCCGAGGAACTGCCCCGGTTGCTGACCGCCCTCAAGGGCGCCGACCTCGTCCTCGGCTCGCGCTGGGTGCCCGGCGGGCGGGTGGTGAACTGGCCGTGGAGCCGGCAGTTCCTCTCCCGCGGCGGCAGCACATACTCGCGCCTGCTGCTCGACGTCCCGCTGCGCGACATCACCGGCGGCTACCGCGCCTTCCGCGCCGAGACCCTCAAGGGCCTCGGACTGGCCGAGGTGGCCTCCCAGGGGTACTGCTTCCAGGTGGACCTGGCACGCCGTGCCGTCCAGGCCGGCTACCACGTCGTCGAGGTGCCGATCACCTTCGTCGAGCGGGAGGCCGGCGACAGCAAGATGAGCCGGGACATCGTGGTCGAGGCGCTCTGGCGGGTCACCGGCTGGGGCATCGGCACCCGGGTGAACAAGATCCGCGGCCGGTAGGCCGGCGAACGGCACCACCGAAGGGGCACCTCCGTACGGGGGTGCCCCTTCGCCGTGGGCGCGGACGCCGCCGGGCCCGTCCCCCTCGGCGGGGCCGGGGGAGCGGGCCAGGCACACTGGAGGCATGACGTTCGGAGCCACGCCCACGCCAGGTCCCCGCCCGCCCCGCTCCCGCGCCCGCCGCTTCGTCCCGTTGGGCGTCGCCGCCTGGGTGGTGCTGGAGATCTGGCTGCTGATCCTGGTGGGCGAGGCCGCGGGCGGTATGGCGGTCGTCGTGCTGCTGGTCGCCGGGGTACTGGCCGGCGGCTGGGCGGTCAAGCACGCCGGGCGCCGGGCCTGGCAGAACCTCGCCGACTCCCTGCGCACCCCGGGAGCCCCAAAGACCCCGCCCGCCGGGCAGGGCGGCGGCACCACCCTGCCGATGCTCGGCGGCCTGCTGCTGATGGTGCCCGGCCTGCTCTCCGACGTCCTGGGGCTGCTCTGCCTCTTCCCGCCGACGGGGAAGCTGCTCCAGCGCCGCGCCGGGAAGCTGCTGAACCGCCCCGCCTCCTTCGCGCCCGGCTCGTTCGGCGACGCCTTCCAGCAGGCCAGGATGCACCGGCCGGACGGCAAGGTCGTCCAGGGCGAGGTGATCCGCGACGACCAGCCGCCCTCCGCGCCCCGCCAGGACCCGCCGCTGCCCCGCTGAGCCCCCGTACGGTGCCCCGGCACCCCCGGGGCACCGTACGGGCATGACAAGGGCCGGCCACCGCGTGGTGCGGTGGCCGGCCCTTGTCGTACGTGTGGCGCGCTGTCCGTTCGTCAGGCGGACTTGCGGTTGCTGTCGCGCGGATGCACGGCGATGTTCATGGTGCCGGAGCGCAGGACGGCCAGCCGTTCGGCCAGCACCTCCTCCAACTCCTCGCGGGTGCGCCGCTCCATGAGCATGTCCCAGTGCGTACGCGCGGGCTTGCCCTTCTTCTCCTCAGGGCCATCGCCATCCACCAGGAGGGAGGGTGCGCCACACACCTTGCACTCCCACTCCGGCGGAATCTCGGCCTCAACCGAGAACGGCATCTCAAATCGATGTCCGTTCTGGCATGCGTACTCCACCGCCTGGCGCGGGGCCAGGTCGATGCCGCGGTCGGTCTCGTAGCTGGTCACCACGAGTCGCGTGCCGCGAAGAGCTCGCTCACTCATGAATCGTGCCTCCCGGGCTTGTAGCCCACAGGACAGGTGTCGCTGTCGTCGTCATCCGGTCAACGTCCGGTCGGCAGGGAAGATTCCCGCAACCGTGACATGCGTCGCCCGTCGTGCCGCCCCTTGTTGTACCCACCAGCGCCCGGTTTGTCACATCTGGCAGCAGATGTCACCCAGCGCCTTCCATGCTTGAGCGCGCAGTAACGGTCCATCTGGTGAGTCGACGGCGTATACTACCCGCCCCCAAGCCCCGGGCCTAAATCCGGTCCGGTACGGGACCGCCCGCGACCGCCGCGTCCCGCCGTTCCGGCACCTCCGCGCCGGTGTGAAACCGACCGCGGAGAACGCCACCGGCCGACCCGATCGCGCCCCGGCCGGCTCATTCCCCGCCGCTGGTCCCCTGGACCCAGCCGCCCCGCGCGGTCAGCACCGCCCGCAGCACGTCCAGACGGTCCGTCATGATGCCGTCCACGCCGAGGTCGAGCAGGGCGCCCATCCGCGCGGCGTCGTTGACCGTCCACACATGCACCTGGAGGCCCAGCGCGTGCGCGGCACGGACGAACAGCCGGTCGGCGACCGGGACGCCGTACTGCCGCTCCGGGACCTGCACGCACACCGCGTCACGCCGCACCGCCGCCCCCAGCAGCCGGTCCAGCGGCACCGCGCCCCGCCCCAGGGAGCGCAGCCGCAGACCCGTCACACCCCGGGTGCCCAGTGACGTCGCCAACCGGGGCCCCGCCAGCCGCCGCGCCCGCGCGACACGGGCCTCGGAGAACGAGCCGACGCACACCCGGTCCCACGCGCCGGTACGGCGCAACAGGCCCAGCAGCGGCGCCAGCGCCGCCTCCGACTTGAGGTCGACGTTCCACCGGGCCCCGGGGAACTCCTCCAGCAACTCCTCGAACAGCGGCAGCGGCTCACGGCCCCCGACCCGGGCCCCGCGCACCTCCCGCCACGGCAGCGCCCCGATCGCCCCGCTCCGGTCCGTGGCACGGTCCAGCGTCGGATCGTGGAACGCCACCAGACGCCCGTCCGACGTGGCGTGCGCATCGGTCTCCAGATAGCGGTAGCCCGCCGCCACCGCCCGCCGGAACGCGGCGGCGGTGTTCTCCAGGCCGTCCGCCGCCCCGCCCCGGTGGGCGAAGGCGAGCGGCACGGGATGGTCGAGGTACGGATGGCGCACACGGGCGAAGGAGGTCACTCGGGAATTGTCGCGCGTTCGCCGGACGGCCGGCCTCCGGCCACCACCCGCGACGGCGTCTCCAGGCCCCGGATCGCGAAACGGCGCAGGAAGAACTGCGCCAGCGGCCCGATCGCCAGGGCGTACAGCACCGTCCCGGCACCCACCGAACCGCCCAGCAGGAAACCGGCCGCGAGAACGGTCACCTCGATGCAGGTCCGTACGAGCCGGACGCTGCGCCCCGTGCGCCGGTGCAGACCGGTCATCAGACCGTCGCGGGGGCCCGCGCCGAGGCGGGCGGAGAGGTAGAGACCGGTGGCGGCGCCGTTGAGAACGACGGCGCAGGCCAGCAGCGGGACACGCACGGCGAGCGCCTGCGGCGTGGGCAGCACCGACAGCGTCGCGTCCATCACCAGCCCCAGGACCACCACGTTCGACACCGTCCCCAGCCCGGGGCGCTGCCGCAACGGGAACCACAGCAGCAGCACCAGGGCACCGACGAGGATGGTGACGGTGCCGATCGACAGCCCCGTGTGCAGGGAGACGCCCTGGCCCAGCACGTTCCACGGTTCGAGCCCCAGCCCGGCCCGCAGTTGCAGCGCCATGCTCACCCCGTACAGCACCAGCCCCGCGTACAGCTGCGTGAGCCGCCGCGGCAGATGCCTGCGCCGGGCGGGGTCTCCTTGGGTGACGGGCACGATACGGCCCCCTTCTGGTGCGATTGGACTGACGCGTGACACCATGTGGCATGTCGGATGCCCGCAGCGAGGGCCAATCCGGGGAAGGTGGACCGATCACATGGCGCAATGGACCTCGGCCGTGGGCGCGGCCCAACTCGCCCGGCTGCTGCGCTCCCAGACCCCCGGCGACACCCCCGCCAACGGAGGACGCCGCCTGCCCGCCTACCGCGGACTCGCCGACGGCGTCCGCCTCCTCGTCCTGGAGGGCCGCGTCCCGGTGGCCGCCCGGCTGCCCGCCGAACGCGAACTGGCCGCCGCCCTCGGCGTCAGCCGCACCACCGTCGCCTCCGCCTACGAGGCGCTGCGCGCCGAGGGCTTCCTCTCCTCACGCCGCGGATCGGGCAGCTGGACCGCCGTCCCCGCGGGCAACCCGCTGCCCACCCGCGGCCTGGAACCCCTGCCCCCCGAGGCCGTCGGCTCCATGATCGACCTCGGGTGCGCGGCCCTGCCCGCCCCCGAACCCTGGCTCACCCGCGCCGTCCAGGGCGCCATGGCCGACCTGCCGCTGTACGCCCACACCCACGGCGACTACCCCGCCGGCCTGCCCGTCCTGCGCCAGGCCCTCGCCGACCGCTACACCGCGGGCGGCATCCCCACCATGCCGGAGCAGATCATGGTGACCACCGGCGCGATGGGCGCCGTCGCCGCCATCTGCCGCCTGTGCACCAGCCCCGGCGAGCGGGTCGCCGTCGACGCCCCGTCGTACGCCAACATCCTCCAGCTGATGCGGGACGCCGGCGCCCGGCTCGTCCCCGTCGCCCTCGCCGAGCGGCTGGCCGGCTGGGACATCCCCGCCTGGCGCCAGGTGATGCGCGACGCCGCACCCCGCATGGCGTACGTCGTCGCCGACTTCCACAACCCCACCGGCACCCTCGCCACCGAGGACCAGCGCCGCCGTCTGGTGGCCGCGGCCCGCGCGGCCGGCACCCTGCTCGTCGTCGACGAGACCATGACCGAACTCCGCCTCGACGAGGACCTGGACCCGCCACGCCCGGTCTGCGCCTTCGACCCGGCCGGCAGCGCCGTCATCACCGTCGGCTCGGTCAGCAAGGCGTTCTGGGCCGGGATGCGGATCGGCTGGGTGCGCGCCACCCCCGACATCATCCGCAGCCTCGTCGCCGCCCGCGCCTACTCCGACCTCGGCTCCCCGGTCCTCGAACAGCTCGCCATCGCCTCACTGCTGGAGTCCGGCGGCTGGGAGGAGGCCGTACGCGTCCGCCGCGACCAGGCCCGCGAGAACCGCGACGCGATCGTCGACGCGGTACGGCGCCATCTGCCCGACTGGGAGTTCAGCGTGCCCGGCGGCGGACTCACCCTCTGGACCCGCACCGGCGGCCTGTCCGGCTCCCGCATCGCCGAGGCGGGGGAGCGGCTGGGCGTCCGGGTGCCGTCCGGGCCCCGCTTCGGCGTGGACGGCGCCTTCGAGGGCTTCGTCCGCCTGCCGTTCACGGTCAGCGGCGCGGTCGCCGACGAGGCCGCCGCCCGGCTCGCCCGCGCCGCCCGGTTGGTCGCGGACGGCGTCACCGCCGAGACGGACACCCTCGGGCCGTTGGTCGCCTGACGGGGGGCCGGGCCGCTCACCCCTCCGCGCCCGCCGGGCGCACCCGCCCCTTGGCCAGGTCCACCCGGCCGCCTGAAGCCCGCGCGCCCGCCGACGGCACCGGGTCCGGCAGCAGCGCCAGCACCGCCTCCCGGTGCACCTCGCTCGTCGCGTCGTCGAGCGGGTCCGGCGTGGCCGGCACCTGGAGCCGCAGCACCGGACCGTTCCCCAGCCGCGCGTAGCCGCGCCCCGCAGGCACCCGCGGCGTCGGCGTGGTGTGCGGCGGCCTGCCCAGCACCGTACGGACCTCCTCGGCGCTCGCCGCCCCGAGCACCACCCGCGCCCGGGTGTGCGCCCGCACCGGATCGCTCAGCAGGTCGGCGCCCTCGAACTGGTCGCCGACCACCACCGTCACATGGGCCGCGCGGCCGTGCCGCAGCGGCGTCTGGAGCAGCCGCTGCGGATCGCCGCGACCCTCGGCCGCCGCCACGTGCGCCATCGCCGTCGGCCGGTCCGCGATGATCCACAGCGGTCGGCAGGTGTCGTCCGGCGCCGTGCAGCCGATCTGCCGCGCCCGGTTCGCCACCACCAGCCGCCGCTCCGTCTCGTGCGCCGCCCACTCCAGCATCGCCAGCGCCCCGGTCAGCCCGCTCTCCACCCCCAGCACCCCGCTGCGCCCGGCGAGGCACGCGAACCCGCCGGCGCCGGTGCCGTCGACGATCAGCACCTCACCGTGCTGGAGCGCCTGGAGCGCCAGCGACCGGAGCAGGCCGGTGGTGCCCGCCCCCGGCTGCCCCAGCACCAGCAGATGCGGCTCGGTGGACCGCGGGCCGGTGCGCCAGACCACCGGCGGCTCGTCCCGCACGCTCTCCGCGCCCGCCACCGGCAGCGTCCGCGCCACCGCGTCGGCGTCGGTGAACCCCAGCACCGCCTCACCCGGCGACGACACGAACCGCTGCGCCGCGATGTCCGTCGGCAGCGGGTCGAGCACCGTCAGCTCCAGCTGGTTGGCCTCCTCGTCCCACACGAAGCGGTACTCGCGGCCACGGCCCGACTTGGCGTGCAGCACCTGCTCGACCCGGGCCCGGGAGATCGTCTCGCCGTCGGTGAAGTACGCCGGGTAGTCCAGCACCAGCCGTACGAGCCGGCCGTCGTCGTCGAAGTCGTACTCCTGGAACACGCCTGCCCAGTCCCCGCCGTGCGTGTACAGCGGATCGGGATCGTCCTCGGCACGGAAGTACGGCACCAGGGCCTCGTACAGGGCCCGCAGCCGGGCGGTGCCCGCACCGCCGGGACGGGACGCCGCCACCGCCGGGGAGCCGTCCCGGCCCGCCCAGGCGCCCGCGCACATCGCCGCGGCCAGCACGAGCAGCGGCCCGAACGGCACCATCGACACGGCCAGCGCGCAGCCGGCGACGACGAACAGCAGCGGGCCGCGACTGTCCTTCGGCGTCGACCGCCACCGCTGCCCGGCGGCCGAGGCCAGCCGGCCCAGCCCGCGGCCGACCACCAGCAGGGGGTGGAACACATCGGTGGCGCCGTACGCCGCGCTGCGCGCGAACTCGCGGCCGCGGGCGAACGACGCGCTGGTCGTCAGGATGCTGGGCAGGGGGCGCCGGGCCACATCTGTCTCCTGGGGGTGCGTACCGGGTGGGGCGCCCGGCACGCGGACGCGCGCCGGGCAGGGCGTACGGGGACACGTACGGGCCGGTGCCGGGGGACCTGGCCGGGCACCGGCCCGAGGGGCGGACGGGAGTACGTCGTCCTAGACCTTGATGCCTCCCAGAAGGCTCGCCAGGCTCGCGCCACCGGCCTTGATGCTCGGTGCGATGGCGGACCCCGCCAGGTAGAACCCGAAGAGCGCGCAGACCAGGGCGTGGGACATCTTGAGGCCGTCTTTGCGGAAGAACAGGAAGACGATGACGCCGAGCAGGACGACGCCGGAGATCGACAGGATCATGGGTTCTCTCCTGGGGGTGGGGACGGTCACCATGAGTTCTTCCAGCCTCACCACAGGTATCCAGCCACCGACAGCCGCGTTCAGGTGATTTGTCGGGGAAACCGCCTGAACGGCGGGCAGCGACGGGCGCCCCGCACGGGCCGGGCGCGGACGACCGGGTGTGGGACGGCACAATCGGGGGGTGCCGAAGAACAAGCCCCGCCGCCGCGCCGCCACCACCCCCGCCGACCCGTGCCCCTGCGGGCGGGACGCCGCCTACGGCGACTGCTGCGCCCCCTTCCACCAGGGCCGCGCCACCGCCCCCACCGCCGAACGGCTGATGCGCTCGCGCTACAGCGCCTTCGCGGTCGGCGACACCGCGTACCTGCTGCGCAGCTGGCACTCCTCGACCCGGCCCGACGACCTCGACCTCGACCCGGGGCAGCGCTGGACCGCACTGGAGATCCTGGGCACCACCGGCGGCAGCGCCTTCCACGCCGAGGGCACGGTCGCCTTCCGCGCCCACTGGAGCGCGTACGGCCGGTCGGGCAGCCAGGAGGAGGACAGCCGCTTCGTCCGCGAGGACGGCCACTGGGTCTACCTGGACGCCCTGCCGCCCGCCTGAGCCGCACCGGGGCCGGTCAGCGGCCCCGCAGCTGCTCGATCTCGCGCCGCTCACGCTTGGTCGGACGGCCCGTTCCGCGGTCCCGTACGCCGGCGACGGGGACCTCCACGCGCGGCGGCGGGGGCGGGCTGTTGTCGACGAAGCACTCGGCGGCCACCGGGGCGCCCACCCGCTTGCGCACCAGCCGGGAGACGACCACGATCCTCTCCCGCCCCGCGTGCCGCAGCCGCACCTCGTCGCCGACCCGTACCGCGTACGCCGGCTTCACCCGCTCCCCGTTGACGCGTACGTGCCCGCCCCGGCAGGCCGTGGCCGCCTGGGCGCGCGTCTTGGTCAGCCGCACCGACCAGATCCAGCTGTCGATGCGGGTGTTCCCCTCGTCAGAAGCCATGGCCCGAACTCTAGGTCCTCTCCGGCGGGCCCCGTCGCCGGCCCGCTACGCGGAACCGCGCTTCCTGCCCGGCGTCTTCTTCGCGGCCGCCGTGCCGGAGGTCTTCTTGCGGGCCGAGGACGTACCCGAGCCGCTCCCGGTCTTCTTCGCGGCCGTCGTCTTCTTCGCCGGGGCCCGCTTCGCCGTGCTCTTCGTCGCCGTGGTCTTCTTCGCCGCGGCCTTGCCCCGGCCCGCGGACTTCCGGCCCCGGATAGGGGTGACGGACGCCTCCCCGCCCTCCCCGCGCCCCTCCTTGGCCGCCCGCACGCTGCTCTCCAGCGCGGACATCAGGTCGATCACCTCACCGCCGGCGCGCGGCGGGGCCGTGGGCGCGGTGGGCTCGCCGCCCTCCAGCTTCGCCGCGACCAACTCCTCGACGGCCTCGCGGTAGTCGTCGTGGAGCTCGGCCGGATCCAGCTCGCCCAGGGTGTCCATCAGCGTCTCGGCCAGCGTCAGCTCGTTCGGCCGGATCTCGACCTCGCCGGGGACCACACCGGACGCCGACCGGATCTGGTCCGGCCACAGCAGCGAGTGCATCACGATCGTCCCGTCGTGCGACCGCAGCATCGCCAGGGTCTCCCGCCCGTGCAGCGCCACCTTGCCGACCGCCACCTTGCGGTGGTGCTCCAGCGCCTCCCGCAGCAGGGCGTACGGCTTGCTGGCGGCGGCCCCGTCCGGCGCCAGGTAGTACGGCTTGTCGATCTGCAACGGGTCGATCTCGCCCGCGTCGACGAACGAGAGGATCGTCAGCGTCTTGGTGCTCGGCAGCGGAAGCCGGCTCAGGTCCTCGTCGGTGATCGGCACGATGGTGTCGTCCCCGGCCCGGTACCCCTTGCCGATCTCCTCGTTCGGCACCTCCTCGCCGTCCAGCTCGCAGACCTTGCGGTACTGGACGCGCCCGCCGTCCGTCGCGTGGATACGGACGAACGACACCGAGGCGCTGCGCTCGGTCGCGGTGTACGTCTTCACGGGGATGCTGACCAGGCCGAAGGAGATCGAACCGTTCCACACAGATCGCATGATTCGTCCCTTGTATGGGATTCTCATCGTATGTCGCCGCTGACCGTCGTGGAGGGCCGGCGCATCGCGCTCAGCAACCTGGACAAGGTGCTCTATCCCGCCACCGGCACCACCAAGGGCGAGTTCCTGCACTACCTCGCGACGACCGCGGACCTGCTCCTCGCCCACCTCCGCGACCGCCCGGTGTCCTTCCTCCGCTTCCCCGACGGCCCGGACGGCCCGTGCTTCTTCACCAAGAACGTGCCTCCGGGTACCCCCGAGTGGGTGACGACCTGCGCGGTCCCCGCCTCGGCCGCGAAGTCCGGCCGCCAGGTCCTGATCCAGGACACCCCGTCCCTGATGTGGTGCGCCAACCTCGTCGTCGAACTGCACACCCCGCAGTGGACCGCGCACGCCCCGGGACACGCCGACCGCCTCGTGCTCGACCTCGACCCCGGCGAGCCCGCCACCGTCGTCGAGTGCTGCGAGGTCGCCCGCTGGCTGCGCGGGCGGCTCGCCGCCGACGGCCTCGACGCCTGCGTCAAGACCAGCGGCTCCAAGGGCCTGCATCTGCTCGCGCCCCTCGAACCCGCGCCCTCCGCACGCGTCACCGCCTACGCCAGGGCGCTCGCCGCCGAGGCCGCGGCGGCGCTCCCCGGCCTCGTCGTCCACAAGATGGCCAGGCGCCTGCGCCCCGGGAAGGTCTTCCTCGACTTCTCCCAGAACGCCGCCGCCAAGACCACGGCCGCCGCCTACACGGTGCGCGCCCGCACCCGGCCCACCGTCTCCACCCCGGTCACCTGGGACGAGATCGCCGGCTGTGCCGAGCCCGGCGAACTGGCCTTCCTCCCCGGTGACATCGCCGCCCGCCGCGCCCGCCACGGCGACCCGCTCGGCCCGCTCCTCGACCCCGGCCGCGCCCGCCCGCTTCCCCGCGGCGTCGGGTGACCTCCCCGGGGCGGGTGCGCGGTCGGCGGTCACGAAGCGGAGCGGGCGGCGGTGCCGATCCAGTTGATGACGGCGGTCACCGTGGCGTCGTCCAGGCCGGCGATGACCCGCAGCGCGGCCGCGTCCCCGGGGGCCGGGGCGACCCCGGCCGTGGTGAGCGCCACCTGGAGGTCCAGATGGCGGCGGTCGGTCCGCGACGGGGGAGGGGCGGCCGGGGCGGCGGGGGCCTCCGTGGCCGCGTCGTCGTCCTCCTCCGGCTCCGGCGGAACGGGCAGCCGGTCCTCGGGGCGCGGTGGCGGGAGCAGCATCCCGTCCGGAGGGTGGGCGACGACGATCGGCGACAGCCCGGACCGCCGGGGGCGGGGATCGGTATGCGGAGGCGTCATGACGTAGCCGGTGGTGATGCGCCACCGGGGACGCCGGGGGCGCACGGCGAACAGGTCGGGCCGGTCGCCGGGTTCGGCGTCGGTCGGGGACGGTTCGCAGGGCAACGACATCGGGCCTCCACAGCTCAGGATCCGGAGAACGTCTCGCTTCTTCCGAATCCGCCCCACACCCCTTGAGGTTGCGGGGATTCGCCAGGTTTCACCCGATCAGAGCATCAAAGAGCGGGGGTGCGGTGGGGAGGTGACGAGTGCGGGTGTGCGCGAGGGCGCCGCCCGGCGGGGGCGAGGAACGGAAACCCGATCAGAAACGTGTGACGGCACCGACCTTCGAACCTTCCCCGCCGGCACGGCCCTCACTCGCTTCGTCATGCCGGGCCACCGCGCTCGAACGACTGTCCGGCGGGTCGGGGATTCGGAGGACGCGGTGTGCCCTCGGGCGGTGAAGGTGACGCGTCTGCCACGGTTGTCGTGGCCGCCGCGCGCTACGCGGTGTAGCGTCCTGATCACAGCTGTCGTGGTTCCGAAGTGCCGGGCGCCCGTGTCCCGTTCACGGGCGTTCTTTCTGTGCGACACCTCTCCGGACCAGGGCGATCACCTCCGGCCTCCGTATGCGCGCAGGCCGCCCCCAGCCCCTTGAACGAAGGAGACAGGTATGGCAACCGGCACCGTGAAGTGGTTCAACTCCGAGAAGGGCTTCGGCTTCATCGCCCAGGACGGCGGCGGCGCCGACGTCTTCGCCCACTACTCGAACATCGACGCCCAGGGCTTCCGCGAGCTCCAGGAGGGCCAGAAGGTGACCTTCGAGGTCACCCAGGGCCAGAAGGGCCCGCAGGCGGAGAAGATCCGCCGCCTCTGACCCGGGCGGCCCCACGGCGGCGCCCGCGCCGGAGAACCGGAGGCCCGGGCGCCGCAGCGGGCCACCGCACGGGGGCCCGCCGTCCACGGCGTGTCCCCGGACGGCCCGCCCGGAACGGCGGCGTCCCCGCCCGGACGCACCCCGGGCGGGGACGGGGAAGCGGGCGGGCCGCGGGCCCGTCGCGGTCAGGACCGTGGCGGCTGCTGGTCGTCCCCGGGACCGCCGAATTCTTCCTTGAGCTTGTCCTGGGCCTGGTCGACCTGGCCGCTGTACCTGCCCTGCGTCTTCTCGTCGACCATGTCGCCGGCCTTGTCGATGCCCTTCTCCGTCTGGGCTTCGTGGCCCTTCAGCAGGCTCTTGAGCTTGTCCAACACGGACATGTGTCGTCCTCCTCGCCACGTTCCCCCACGCCTCCAGCATCACCCCGGGCCACGCGTCCCGCATCCGCGCGGACCACGCCCCGCGACCATGCCACGACCCCGCGCGACGCGCCCCCGCCGCTCCTGCCTCACCCGCCCGGACCACCCGTACACCCCCGTTGACCAGGCACGAAGCGGATCGGGTGACGCTACGGCGCGCGGCGGGACGGGGCCCGGCCGACAATGCAGCGGTGAGCGATGCACACCGTAGTGACGACGACGCGCCGCGCCCCGCTCCCGGAGACGAGGAACGCCGGCTCGCCAGGATGGCGCTGGCCGGCCGGGCCCGCGACGCGGCCGATCTGACGCTGCTGATGGACATGCTGGACCTGCACCCCTGC
>NZ_JCANQV010000165.1:0-13417 GCF_059553635.1 Candidatus Streptomyces philanthi | reverse complement strand
GCCGTCCCGCCCTTCGCCCGCGCCCCGCGCGTCGTACGGACGCGGCACCCCGCCCGGCCGCCGGAGCGGGAACGGACGGAGCGCCACGGCGACGGCCCGCGGGACTGACGCAGGGGAGGAGACGGTTTACGGGAGGGGCGTACGGAAAGACCCGCCGGCGCGCTCCCTCACACCGACTGGGTGTTCTGCTGTTGCTGCAACTGCCCCTCCACCGAGTCGATGTCCACGCTCTGCGCGGCCGTCGGTTTCCTGGCGGAGACATGGACGCCGTAGCTGCTCAGCAGGAGGGTGCTGGTCTCGTGGTCGGCCTCGGAGGTGAGTTTGCGGGGGTAGTGGTGGCCCTCGATGGCGACATAGAGCGTTTGGGTGAAGCGGCCCTGTTTCTGGCTGATGGGCAGGACGCGGGTGCCTTCGTGGACGGTCGGTCTGCCCTTGACCAGGGGCGGGGCGGAGGCGGTGGCGCCGGGGGGCGGGTGTTCGGGGCCCGCGACCTGTTTCTGGAAGGCGGCGAGGTCGCAGGCGGCGGCGATCTGGCCGAGCAGCGCGTTGTCGGTGGTGCCGTGCAGATAGCGGCCCTTGACGCGGTCGGCGATCTCCTGGCCCTGGCGGCCGGGGACCTGGCTCTTCCAGAAGGCGGCGTCGGGCTTGAGCCAGACCTCGTTGCCGTGTTTGACGAGGTCGACGCGGCCGTATTGGCCCTTGCTGATGGCGCCGGTGCAGTTGCCGCCGCGGTCGAGGGTGAGATCGAGCTTGGTGGGGTCGGCGCTGGTGTGGGTGCGTAGCCGCAGGGAACGGGCCTGGAGCAGTTCCTTGCGTGCGGTGTCCGAGATCTGCTGGGCGGTCTTGCCCGCGAGATCGCCCTCGTCGCTGTGATCGTCCGCGACGGCGGTGCCACTGCCGACGCCGCTGCCGAGGAGGGCTGCGCCGCAGGTCAGGGCGGTGATCGTGCGGGCGGAGCGATGTCTGGTGATCATTTCGGCACCTCCGCACCGAAGGGGGCATACGGCTATTCAGCGTACTTTTCCCGACATTCGGCTGCACATTGAGTGACTCGGCTCACTTTCCCCGGATGCGTGGGCATAGGTAAGGGGCTTTCGGGGAGGGGCCCGATGCCGGGGGGCGTCCAGCAGTTCGAAAGCGGAAGGCAGAAACAACGTGTCGGCACACGAGACCATTCACGTAGACGGGGTGTGGCGGGCCGCCACGTCCGGCGCCACGAGGGAGGTCCTCGACCCCGCCGATGCCACCGTGCTCCAACTCGTCGCCGAGGGCGGCACCGAGGACACCGACGCCGCCGTGGCCGCCGCCCGCCGTGCCTTCGACGAGGGCCCCTGGCCCCGTACGCCCGTCGCCGAACGCTCCGCGCTGCTGCGCAAGGTGGCCGATCTGCTCCGGCGCGACCGCGAGGAGATCGCGCTGACCGAGAGCCGCGACACCGGCAAGACGCTGGAGGAGGGCCGGGTCGACGTCGACGATGTCACCAATGCCTTCCGGTACTTCGCCGATCTGGTGACGCAGGAGAGCGGCGGCCGCGTCGTCGACGCCGGCTCGCCCGAGGTGCACAGCGTCGTCGTGCACGAGCCCGTCGGTGTGTGCGCGCTCATCACGCCGTGGAACTATCCGCTGCTCCAGGCAAGTTGGAAGATCGCCCCGGCGCTGGCCGCGGGCAACACCTTCGTCGTCAAGCCCAGCGAGGTCACCCCGCTCTCCACGGTCCACCTGGTCCGGCTGCTGGTGGAGGCCGGACTCCCGGCGGGCGTCGCCAACATCGTCACCGGCGCCGGCGTCCCCGTCGGCCAGCGGCTCGCCGAACACCCCGACGTCGACCTCTTCTCCTTCACCGGCGGCCTGGTCAGCGGCACCAAGGCCGGCGCGGCCGCGGTGGCCGGAGCCAAGAAGATCGCACTGGAACTGGGCGGCAAGAACCCCAATGTGGTGTTCGCCGACGCCTGCGCGACCGACGAGGGCTTCGACACCGCCGTCGACCAGGCACTGAACGCCGCGTTCATCCACAGCGGCCAGGTCTGCTCCGCCGGCGCCCGGCTGATCGTCGAGGAGTCGGTGCGCGACCGCTTCGTCGCCGAACTCGCCCGCCGCGCCGAGAAGATCAAGCTCGGCCGCGGCACCGAGGACGGCGTCGAGTGCGGCCCCCTCGTCTCCCAGCAGCAGCTCGACAAGGTCGAGGCGTACGTCGCCTCCGCGCTCGCCGAGGGCGCCCAACTGCGCTGCGGCGGCACCCGCCCGGAACCTTCCGGCGTTCGCCCCGCCACCGGCTACTTCTACGCGCCGACCGTGCTGGACGGCTGCCACCGGGAGATGAAGGTCGTCCGCGAGGAGACCTTCGGCCCGATCCTCACGGTGGAGACGTTCACCACCGAGGACGAGGCCGTCGCCCTCGCCAACGACACCGAGTACGGACTGGCCGGCGCCGTCTTCTCCGGCGACACCGCCCGCGCCCGCCGCGTCGCGGCCCGCCTGCGCCACGGCACCGTGTGGATCAACGACTACCACCCCTACCTGCCGCAGGCGGAATGGGGCGGTTTCGGGAAGTCCGGAATCGGCCGGGAGCTGGGCCCCACGGGCCTGGACGAGTACCGCGAGAGCAAGCACATTTACGAGAACCTGCGGCCGGCGCCCGTGCGCTGGTTCGCCGGCTGACACCCGCACCACCCCGCCACCCCGCGGCCGTCCTCCCGGCCACCCACGACCACCACTCTCCGTGTCCGATCGCATCCGATCGGTGATGTTCGCAGCGCGGACCGCACGCGCAGAAGGAGCACCGCCCATGCCCCCGTCCACCGCCGCCCGCCCCGCCCGCACCCTCCGCGCCGACTACGTCATCGTCGGCGGCGGCACCGCCGGGTCCGTGCTCGCCTCCCGGCTGACCGAGGACCCCGACGTCAGCGTCCTCGTCATCGAGGGCGGCCCCACCGACATCGACCGCGACGACGTGCTGACGCTGCGCCGCTGGCTCGGACTCCTCGGCGGCGACCTCGACTACGGCTACACCACCACCGAACAGCCGCGCGGCAACTCCCACATCCTGCACAGCCGCGCCAAGGTGCTCGGCGGCTGCTCCTCCCACAACACCCTCATCTCCTTCAAGCCGCTGCCGTCCGACTGGGACGAATGGGCCGAGGCCGGCGCCGCCGGCTGGGGCGCCAAGGACATGGACCCCTACTACGGCAAGCTGCGCAACAACATCGTGCGGGTGGCGAAGAAGGACCAGAACGCCATCGCCACCGACTGGGTCGAGGCCACCAAGAACGCCCTCGGCGTCCCCGAGGTCGTCGGCTTCAACGACAAGCCGTTCGACGAGGGCGTCGGCTTCTTCGACCTCGCCTACCACCCCGAGAACAACAAGCGCTCCTCCGCCTCCGTCGCCTACCTCCACCCCCACATGGAGGCCGGTGACCGCCCCAACCTCCACCTCCAGCTGGAGACCTGGGTCCACAAGCTCGAACTCGACGGCACCCGGGTGACCGGCGTACGGGCCCGCACCAAGGACGGCGAGGAGATCCTGGCCGAGGCCGGACGCGAGGTGCTGGTGTGCGCCGGCGCGGTGGACACCCCCCGCCTGCTGATGCTCTCCGGCATCGGACCGCGAAAGGACCTGGAGGCGCTCGGCATCGACTGCGTCCTCGACCTGCCGGGCGTCGGCGAAAACCTGATCGACCACCCGGAGTCGGTCATCGTCTGGGAGACCAACGGCCCCCTCCCGGGCAACTCCGCGATGGACTCCGACGCGGGCCTCTTCGTCAAGCGGGACCCCGCGCACAAGGGCCCCGACCTGATGTTCCACTTCTACCAGATCCCCTTCACCGACAACCCCGAGCGACTGGGCTACGAACGCCCCGAGCACGGCGTGTCGATGACCCCCAACATCCCCAAGTCCCGCGCCCGCGGCCGCCTCTACCTCACCTCCGCCGACCCCGAGGCCAAGCCCGCCCTCGACTTCAAGTACTTCGAGGACGAGGAGGACTACGACGGGCGGACCCTCGTCGACGGCATCAAGCTCGCCCGGAAGATCGCGCAGGCCGAACCGTTCGCCAAGTGGCTCAAGCGCGAGGTGTTCCCCGGCCCCGAGGTCACCGACGACGCCGAGATCGGCGAACTCGTCCGCAAGGCCGCGCACACCGTCTACCACCCCGCCGGCACCTGCAAGATGGGCGCCGCCGACGACGCCCTCGCCGTCGTCGACCCGCAGCTCAAGGTCCGCGGCCTGGACGGCGTCCGCATCGCCGACGCCTCCGTCTTCCCGACGATGCCCGCCGTCAACCCGATGATCGGCGTGCTGATGGTGGGGGAGAAGTGCGCCGACCTCCTCAAGGAAACCCCGGCCCAGGGCGGTGATGCCTGATGGCGGGCTCCCCCGGCATACCCGGCCCCCGGGCGGACGAGGACCGCCCGGACGCCGTCTTCTCCGTCCGCAACCTGTGGAAGGTGTTCGGCCCCAAACCCGAACGCGTCCCCGGCGACCCCTCCCTCGCCGCCCTGTCCGCATCCGAACTGCGCGAACGCACCGGCTGCACCGCCGCCGTCCGCGATGTCTCCTTCGACGTCCGCAAGGGCGAGGTCTTCGTCGTCATGGGCCTGTCCGGCTCCGGCAAATCCACCCTCGTCCGCTGCCTGACCCGGCTCATCGAACCGACCGCGGGCACCCTGGAGATGGACGGCGAGGACGTCCGCGCCATGGACCGCGCGACACTGCGCGAACTGCGCCGCCGCCGCGCCTCCATGGTCTTCCAGCACTTCGGCCTGCTGCCGCACCGCACCGTCCTCGACAACGTCGCCTACGGCCTGGAGATCCAGGGCGTAGGCCGGGCCGAACGTCGCGAACGGGCCGCCGCGATGGTCGGCAAGGTCGGCCTCGGCGGGCTGGAGAAGCGCCGCCCCGGCCAGCTCTCCGGCGGCCAGCAGCAGCGCGTCGGCCTCGCCCGCGCCCTCGCCGTCGACCCCGAGGTCCTGCTGTTCGACGAACCGTTCAGCGCCCTCGACCCCCTCATCCGCCGCGACATGCAGGAGGAGGTCGTCCGCCTCCACCGCGACGAGGGCCGCACCATGGTCTTCATCACCCACGACCTCGCCGAGGCCCTGCTGATCGGCGACCGGATCGCCCTGATGCGCGACGGCCGCGTCGTCCAGCTCGGCACCCCCGAGGAGATCGTCGGCTCCCCGGCCGACGACTACGTCCGTGACTTCGTCCGCGACGTCCCCCGCGAACAGGTGCTGACCGTACGGCGCGCCATGCGCCCGGCCCGCGACGACGAGGCCGGGCAGGGCCCCGCGCTCGCGCCGGACACCCTCGTCCGCGACGCCATCGACGCGGTCGCCCGCTCCGGCGCCGCCCGCGTCGTCGACGACGGCCGCTGCCTCGGCGTCGTCGACCACGCCTGCCTGCTCGACGTGGTCGCCGGGACCGGCCGCACCCGCCGCGACGAGGTGGCCGCCTGATGTCCGCCCTCGCCACCCCCCGTACGGCCGTCCCCCTCACGGCCCGGCTCCGCGCCGCCCTGGCACGCCACTGGGAAGAGGCGCTGCGCGCGGCCGCCCTCAACGTGCCCACCGGCACGGTGAAACGAGGCCGCGCATGAGCACCACCGCCCCCACCACCGCACCCCGCTCACTGACCTCCACCGCCGGGAACGGGCCGCTCACGGCCGTCCTGCGCCACCGCGCCGTCGGCAAGCTCCTGCTGCTCGCCGTCGCCGCGGCGGTGCTCGTCCCCGTCGTCCACAGTCTGTGGCCCGGCGCGGCCTGGCCGTCCGGCCTCACCGTCGACCTGTCCGGGCCGCTCGGCGCGACCAGCGACTGGATCATCGACAACCGCGACAGCCACCCGCTGTTCGTGTACTTCCTCGGCCACCTCAGCAACGCCGTCGTCCTCTCCGTCCGCGCCGTCTACCTCGTGCTGCTCGCCCTCGGCTGGACCGGCGTCACCGCCGGGGTCACCCTGGTCGCCTGGCGCGCAGCAGGCCCCCGCATCGCCCTGCTCGCCCTGGCGTCCTTCCTGGTCAGCGGCGTCCTGGGGATGTGGGTGCCGACGATGCAGACCCTCGCGCTGATGATCGTGGCGGTGCTCGCCTCGGTCGCCGTCGGCGCCCTCCTCGGCCTGGCCGCCGGCCTGTCCGACCGCGTCTTCCGGCTGCTGCGGCCCGTCCTGGACACCATGCAGGTGCTGCCCGCGTTCGCGTATCTGCTGCCCGTCGTCCTGGTCTTCGGCATCGGCGTACCGGCCGCCCTGCTCGCCACCGTCGTCTACGCCGCCCCGCCGATGGCCCGGCTGACCGCCCTCGGCCTGCGCGGCGCGGACGCGGGCGTGCTGGAGGCCGTCACCTCGCTCGGCGCCACCGGACGGCAGCGGCTGCTGACCGCCCGGCTGCCGCTGGCCCGCAAGGAACTGCTGCTCGGCCTCAACCAGACGATCATGATGGCGCTCTCCATGGCCGTGATCGCCTCCATGATCGGCGCAGCCGGCCTCGGCGACCGCGTCTACCAGGCCCTCGCCTCCGTCGACGTCGGCGCGGCGCTCGCCGCCGCCGTCCCGATCGTGCTGCTCGCCGTCGTCATGGACCGCACCACCGCGGCGGCCGGCGCCCGCCTCGGCGCCGACACCACGCCGCGCGGCCCGAAGGGCCTGCGCGTCTGGGCCGGTATCGCCGCCGTCACCGCGGCGCTCGCCGTCGCCGGACGGCTGGCCGGCTCCGCCGCCTGGCCCTCCGGCTGGACCGTCGCCGTCGCCGGACCCGTCAACGACGTCAAGGAGTGGATGGTCGACCACCTTTACTCCGGCGTCCCCGTCATCGGCGGCACCGCCGACTGGGCCGCGCACTTCACCGACTGGGTCCTCAACCCGCTGCGCGACGGCCTGACCGCCCTGCCCTGGTACGCCGTCCTGCTCCTCGTCGCCGCCCTGGCCTGGCTCATCGGCACCTGGCGCACCGCCCTGACCGCCGTCCTCGCGATGGCCGCCATCGGTGTCCTCGGCGTGTGGAAGCCGTCCATGAACACCCTCTCCCAGGTGCTCGCCGCCCTCGCGGTGACGCTGGTCATCGGCATCGGCGTGGGCATCCTCGCCGCGGGCAGCGCCCGGCTGGAGGCGGCGCTGCGACCGGTCCTCGACGTCATGCAGACCATGCCGCAGTTCGTCTACCTCATCCCGGTCGTCGCCCTGTTCGCCGTCGGCCGCGCCCCCGCCACGGCCGCCGCCGTGGTCTACGCGCTGCCCGCCGTCGTCCGCATCACCACCCAGGGCCTGCGCCAGGTCGACCCCGGCGCCCTGGAGTCCGCCCGCTCGCTCGGCGCCACCCGCTGGCAGACCCTGCGCCAGGTCCAACTCCCGCTCGCCCGGCCCGCGTTGCTGCTCGCCGTCAATCAGGGGGTGGTCCTCGTCCTCGCCGTCGTCATCATCGGCGGCCTGGTCGGCGGTGGCGCCCTCGGGTACGACGTGGTCACCGGCCTGGCCACCGGCGATCTCGCCCTCGGCCTCGTCGCCGGCGTCGCCATCGTCTGCCTCGGCCTGATGCTCGACCGCGTCACCCAGCCGACCGGGCGCCGCACGGCGGGGAAGGGGGCCTGACCATGACCCGTACCCGTACGAAGCTGCTCGGCGCCGCCCTGGCCGCCGGGGCCCTGACCCTGTCGCTCACCGGCTGCGGCAAGGCCGACATGACCCGGCAGGCGTCCCCGTTCGCGGCGGCCCAGGGCTCCCGGTCCGTCACCCTCTCGGTGCAGACCTGGATCGGCGCACAGGCCAATGTCGCGGTCGCCAAGTACCTCCTCGAACACGAGTTGGACTACCACGTCGACACCGTCCAGGTGGACGAGATCCCCGCCTGGGACGCCCTCAGCCAGGGCCGGGTCGACGCGATCCTGGAGGACTGGGGCCACCCCGACCAGGTCGCACGCTACGTCGACGACAAGAAGACCATCACCGACGGCGGCGGCAACGGCGTCACCGGCCACATCGGCTGGTGGGTCCCCACCTACTGGGCCGAGAAACACCCCGAGGTCACCGACTGGAAGAACCTCAACAAGTTCGCCGCCCAGCTCCGCACCCCCGAAAGCGGCGGCAAGGGCCAGCTGATGGACGGCTCCCCGTCCTACGTCACCCACGACAAGGCCCTCGTCAAGAACCTCGGCCTCGACTACGAGGTCGTCTTCGCGGGCTCCGAGGCGGCCCAGATCACCCAGATCCAGCAGTTCGCCAAGGAGAAGAAACCCTTCCTGACGTACTGGTACGAACCGCAATGGCTGTTCAACCAGGTCCCGATGACCGAGGTGAAACTCCCCCCGCACACCCCCGCCTGCGAAAAGAAGGGCGCCGAGAACCCCGCCTCCGTCGACTGCGCCTACCCCACCACCCCCCTCAAGAAGTACTTCAACACCACCTTCGCCAAGAGCGGCAACGACGCGGCCCGCTTCCTCGCCCGCTTCCACTGGACCAAGAAGGACCAGAACGAGGTCGCCGAACTGATCGCCTCAAAGGGCCTGACCGCCGACCAGGCGGCGGAACGGTGGGTGCGGGACCACCGGGATGTGTGGGAGAAGTGGCTGCCGGGGGAGGGGTGACGGGGTGAGAGGCGAGTAGGCGCCGAGGAATCCCGGTGCCACATCGTGCCCTCAGACGTACTGCCGGGCCCTTTCGTAAAGGTCTCCGGCCGCACCGTTCGACAGGTGTGGCCGGAGGAGGGTGACCATGCGGGAGACGCGCTCGTCCACGCGTCCCGAATGGATCGTCGGGTATGCGTCCAGGACACCGGACCAAGTCGCGCACGCGGCTTCGAGGTGCCCCACCTGCAATTGGCGTTCGGCCAGCAGGGAACGGAAACGGATGGCGGATCTGCGGCTGTCGCTGGGGTCACGAAGCCGGAAGTGCTCGTGCAGGTATGTGATGCTTCCCCGGACGTCGCCGAGTTCGTACCGCACTTGTGCGATGTGGTAGGCGAGAGTCGCCGAATTGTAGGAACCGAATGTCTTCGAGCGGGATTCGGCTTTCTCCATGGCCACTTCCGCCTCGCGGAGATACCTGTGCGCAAGGGTCCGGTCGCCGACCTGGGCGCTGCTGTGAGCCTGCTGCCCCGCAAGGAAGGCACGCATTCTCGGGCCCGCTTGCGGTGACGCCGAAGCGGCGGCGTCCGCGAGCCTCATCGCCTGCCGGCCATGACGCAGATCGACGGCCTGCACGCTCATTCCGCGAAGCGTGGTGCAGTAGGTCAGATGGTCCTCGGAAGCTCCCGCGAGTTCGAGAGCCTTGAGGTAGTAGCGCTGTGCCAGCCCGTGTATTCCTTCGTCCACCGCCATGTATCCGGTCAGATAGCAGAGATCCGACGCGGCGGCCGTCATCGCTTTCCGAACCCTTTCGGAGGCGTCCGCCCGGAGGTAGGGCGCCACGGTGTTCACCAGAAACGCGGCGGCCATGGGACGCGCATGCCGACCACCGAACTGGTCGTCCAGCCGAGAGATGCGTTCCGTCATGGCGGTAACCATCTCCACATCAGGCATCCCGATCCGCTTCACCTGTTCCGCCCGCGCCTTTTCCATCCGTCCGACAACATCGGGCCAGTCAGGCACGGCCAGCGCGACGGAGAAAAGCCCGGCTCCCAGCACACCTCGCCGTGACGGATCCATGTCCTGCCTCCCGAGCTCAAGAAGCCCTTCCACCGTGGGCGGCTCGTTCTCCGATCGCCTGGGACCGGGCGGGAACCCGGCTTCGTCGGCGGTCACCGGGCGCCGCAGCCGACGGGCCAACGCCTCCAGAACCAGAGGGCGGACGGTCTCCTTCGGCATGTGCCCCGGGAGCCACTGGTGAACGGACGGCTCCCGGTACCTCAGCGGCGTCCCGCACTCCGTCCCCAACCGGTTGACCGCCTGGGCGAACTGCCGCAAGGACCAGCCGGCCTCGCGGTGCAGCCGCGCCAGGCGCTCATTCGGCCTGATGGCCATGATGCGTCAACTCCTCGCGGCACAAGGCCGCTTAAAGCTCTTAAGTCCGTGTGCTGCGACAACGGTACCTCCCCAAGAGCCCGTGCAGTTGTCTGTGCGGAGAAGGACCCGAAGCGGTGGCCACGGGCAACCGCGACTCAAGGCGGAGGTAAACCAGTGCCGGCAGACGAGTTGCCGTACGACGGCCAGAAGGGGATCGAGGAAGCGGAATCGGCACGCAACGAACTTGACGCTGCGCTCCGGGGCGCAGGAATCGTCCTGCCGTCCCTCGGCGTCAGTACAGGTGGGTTCGGGCAGGTGATCGCACTCGTGGATCTCGGGCGTTGCAATGCGGCCACGGCGCAGAGGCTTGCTTCGGTCATCACCTCACGCGGCCAAATCGGTGGTTGATGCGGCACCTTCTGCCACCTCCTGGCCGGCCCGATCGAAATCCCGGCCGCGAGGCACCTCTCCCGATCAGTGGGGGAGGAAAGGCTGTCCGGTCCGAGCCGTACGTGTCGGCCGGGCCGGGCAGCCGTGGAACGGGGGAACGGAAATGGTGGAGTCCGACGTAAGGCGCTGTGATGACGGAAAGCAAGAAAGAAAAGGGCAGTACCGAAGACCTGTCGGAGAAGGTGCGAAAAGTGAACAAGCGGCCCCCGCCCGGCAAGGAGTCGCGAAAATGGGGATGAGCAAAAGACGACGTTTCTCACCCGACGGCCTCTTCTGGGGCGCCGTGTTCATGTTCATGGCGTGGGGCGGCGTCATCATCGTGGCGCTACTGGTCACACTGAACCGCGTCTGACCCGCACGCCCTGGCCCCGGCACGCGCCGTCGTGGACGTGGAACGGAGCCGGGGCGATGCCTCAGCCACGGGCAGCCCCAAGGAGCGCAGGACCGCGGCCGGGACGTCGGTGTGGCTCAACTCGTCGGCCAGGGCGAGGGCGTGGTTGGCGAGGGTGAGGGCGCGAGGTGCGGGGACGGGCTTGCCGTGTGCGCGGAGGGCCGCGGTGACGCGGGTCCAGGAGTAGTAGGGGATGCCGGCGACATCCTCTTCGGGGGCCGGGAAGCCGGCGAGCCGGGCGAGGGAGTCGGGGGTCCGTCCGGCGCGCCGGGCCGCCTCGTCGCGGGTGACCAGGTCGTTCTGCTCGACGCGTACCGCGCGCAGGCCGGGGAGTTCGCGGATCTGCGAGGCGGCTTCGGCGATGGCTTCGAGGAGGGTGGGCGCGTCGAGGGAGCAGTGCACCGTGCTCGGTCCGGGGCCGCCCAGGGTGTAGGGCATGTCGCCGCGGGCGAAGAAGAGATCGTCGTCGGTGTCGAGCCGGCGCACCTCGTCCTCGGTGATCCGCCGGTTCAGGACGAGGGTGAAATCCCAGGTCATGGTGGGTTCCTCAGCGCTCGGTGCGGGCGAACGAACTCGGTGATCCTCGCTTCTCCCGGGCCGTTGCCGTCGGGCTTCTTCCGACCGGATGATGTGCTGGCGGTGTGTTGACGTCCGGGGGCGGGCAGTGCCGCTCCTGCCCCGTACGGCGTCCTCACCCCACCACCGCCCCGCCACCCCTCACCCGCCCCGCCAGCTTCGTCACCTCGTTCATCGTCAGGTGGTACAGCCCCGGGCCGAAGGTGATGCGGGTGGCGCCGAGGGTGTGCAGCTCGGTGGGGGAGGGGCCGTTCGCGCGGGCGAGGGCGTTGAGGGGGAGGGGGAGGGCGGTGGAGAGGTGGGGGAGGGCGGTCGGTGGGGCGAGGATGGGGTAGAGGCAGTCGGCGCCGGCCTCGGCGTAGAGGCGGCCGCGGTGGACGGCCTCGGAGGGGTCGTCGATGCCGCGGACGAAGGTGTCGATGCGGGCGTTGATCACCAGCGCTTCGCCGGCCTCGGCGCGTACCTCCGCGAGCCGGTCGGCCTGCTGCCGCGGGTCCATGAGGGTGCCCGTGACGCGGTCGCTGTCCTCCAGGTTGCAGCCGACGGCGCCCGCTTCCGCGAGGCGTCCGACCAGCTCGCGGGCGCCGAGGCCGTAGCCGTCCTCCACGTCGGCGGTGACGGGGACGTCGACGGCGCGGGTGATGCGGGCGATGGCGGCGAACATCTCGTCGGGCGGCGTCCTGCCGTCCTCGTGACCGAGGGAGGCCGCCACCCCCGCGCTGGGTGTGGCGAGCGCGGGAAACCCGGCGTCCGCGAACGCCTTGGCGCTGCCCGCGTCCCACGGGCCCGGCAGCACGAGGGGCAGCCGGGGACCGTGGTGCAGGGCGCGCAGTGCCGCGGCGGTCACAGAGTGGCCCCGACGGGGGTGCGCAGGGCGACGTTGATGCGGTTCCAGTTGTTGATCTCGACGATCACCGCGATGAGATGGGCGAGTTCGACGTCCGTGAACTGTTCGGCGGCGCGCGCGTAGACCGCGTCGGGGACGAAGCCGTCGGTGAGGACGGTGACGGCCTCCGTCAGGGCCAGGGCCGCCCGTTCCCGTTCCGTGAAGTGGTCCGTGGCCTCCTCCCAGGCGCTGACCAGCGCGATCCGCTCCTCGCTCACGCCCGCCTCGCGCAGCCCGCGGGAGTGCATGTCGACACAGAACGCGCAGTGGTTGATCTGCGAGGCGCGCAGGACGACCAGTTCGGCCAGGACCGCGTCGCCCAGGCCCTTCTTCGCGGCCAGGGTGAGCCGGAGCTGGGCGCGGTAGATCTCGCGCGGCAGGGACGCGCGCTTCTTCCCGGTCATGGCGCTCACGCCTGCCCGGGGGCCATGCGCGTGGTGACGCCGAAGCGGTTCCAGGCGTTGATGGTGGTGATCAGGGCGATGAGCCGGGCCAGTTCGTCCTCGTCGAAGTGGGCGGCGGCGCGCTCGTAGACCGCGTCGGGGACGAAGCCGTCGGTGAGGACGGTGACGGCCTCGGTGAGGGCGAGGGCGGCCTGCTCCTTGTCGGTGTAGATCCCGGCCTCCTCCCAGGCGCTCAGGAGGTGGACGCGCTCCTCGGTCTCCCCGGCCCTGCGGGCGTCCTTGGTGTGCATGTCCAGGCAGAACGCGCAGTGGTTGAGCTGCGAGGCGCGGATGCGGACCAGTTCGGCGAGCGCGGGGTCGATGCCCTTCCTGGCCGCCGCGTCCAGCCCGATCATGGCCTTGTAGACCTCGGGGGCGAGTTCCGCCATGCGGAGGCGGGGTCCGGGAGCCGTGGGGTTCGAGGTGTGTGGGGTCGTCATGGGAACGACGCTACGACGGTAATGGCTCAGCAGTATGGTCCATTCCCATGAACATCATCCGGGCCACTCGTGCGGAGGACGCCCGACCCGCGCCGGCCGAGGGCCGCGACCTCCATCTCGACCTCACCGGCCCCGGCGGGCTGCGCGCCAACCTCACCCGCGCCCTGCGGGACGCCGTACGCACCGGCCGGCTCGCCCCCGGCACCCGGCTGCCGTCCTCCCGCTCGCTCGCCGCCGACCTGGGCATCGCCCGCAACACCGTCGTCGACGCCTACGGCGATCTCGTCGCCGAGGGCTGGCTCGC
>NZ_JCANQV010000164.1:0-13529 GCF_059553635.1 Candidatus Streptomyces philanthi | reverse complement strand
CCGGCCGCCGGGGCCATCTGCGCGTCCTGCGCTCCCCCGACTCCTGAGCGGGCGAGGGTTCTTGACGGGGCGTGACTCCCGGCCCTTCCCGCGCGACGGGGAGTTGACGTCTCCGTAGGGCGCACGCGTCAGGGAACGGCCCGTCACCGCCCGCGAGTTGCACCGCCCGTGCCGCGGTTTCCGGACAGGCCGCCCCCGGTGGACACGTCACTCCCCGGAGCCGACCGTCCCACCGTTCTCCCCAGCGCCCCCGCGAACGCCCAGCTCGGCGGCCCCAGGAGTCGGGCCCGTCCTTCTTGAAGCGCGGCCCCGGCCCGCGCGCCGGCGCGTTCCGCCTGCGCGGGCGCCGTGTGGCGCGTACCGCGCGGCCGCCGGGCACCCGGTGCGCCCCTTGCCGGTAGGTTTGGGACACCGTAAAGACTCCAGGAGGGCTGGCTGTGGCTGATCTGTCGCAGATCGTGAAGGCGTACGACGTGCGCGGTGTGGTCCCGGACCAGTGGGACGAGGCGCTCGCCGAGCTGTTCGGCGCGGCCTTCACCGAGGTCACCGGCGCGGACGCGATCGTCACCGGGCACGACATGCGACCCTCGTCGCCGGGCCTGGCGGCCGCCTTCGCCCGCGGCGCGGCCTCCCGTGGCGCCGACGTCACCGAGATCGGGCTCTGCTCGACCGACGAGCTGTACTTCGCCAGCGGCGCACTGGGGCTCCCCGGCGCGATGTTCACCGCCTCGCACAACCCCGCCCAGTACAACGGCATCAAGATGTGCCGCGCGGGCGCCGCCCCCGTCGGCCAGGACACCGGCCTCGCCGACATCCGCGCCCTGGTCGAGCGCTGGTCCGAGGAGGGCGCCCCGCGGCCCGCCGCCACGACCGGCACCGTCACCCGGCGCGATGTGCTCGGCGAGTACGCCGACCACCTGCGCACCCTCGTCGACCTGTCGGACATCCGCCCGCTGAAGGTCGTGGTGGACGCCGGCAACGGCATGGGCGGCCACACCGTGCCGACCGTCTTCGCCGGACTGCCGATCGAACTCGACGCGCTCTACTTCGAGTTGGACGGCTCCTTCCCGAACCACGAGGCCAACCCCCTCGACCCGAAGAACATCACCGACCTCCAGGCCCGCGTCCGCGAGACCGGCGCCGACCTGGGCCTGGCCTTCGACGGCGACGCCGACCGCTGCTTCGTCGTCGACGAGAACGGCGACCCCGTCTCCCCGTCCGCGATCACCGCCCTGGTCGCCGCCCGCGAGCTGGCCAAGCACCCCGGCGGCACGGTCATCCACAACCTGATCACCTCCTGGTCCGTCCCGGAGGTCGTCAAGGAGAACGGCGGCACCGCCGTCCGCACCCGCGTCGGCCACTCCTTCATCAAGGAGGAGATGGCCACGACCGGCGCCATCTTCGGCGGCGAGCACTCCGCCCACTACTACTTCCGCGACTTCTGGAACGCCGACACCGGCATGCTCGCCGCCCTGCACGTCCTCGCGGCGCTCGGCGGCCAGGACGGCCCGCTGTCCGCGCTGGTCGCGCAGTACGACCGCTACCCCTCCTCCGGCGAGATCAACAGCACCGTCGGCGACCAGGCCGGCCGCCTCGCCGCCATCAAGGCCGCGTACGAGGGCCGCGACGGCGTCCGCATCGACGAACTGGACGGGCTGACCGCCACCACCGACGACTGGTGGTTCAACCTGCGCGCCTCCAACACCGAGCCGCTGCTCCGGCTGAACGTCGAGGCCCGCGACACCGCGACCGTCGCCCGGGTGCGCGACGAGGTCCTGGCGATCGTCCGGGCCTGACCCCGGACCGGGCCCGGCGGCGGTGTCCCCACAGGGCGCCGCCGCCCGCACGGCCCGGCGGACGGGTGACGGCGGGCCCGCCACGTCACCCCTCCCACCCGCGCGAACCCCCTCCGATCAGGCCCTGCGGCCCCCTCCGGCGGTAGGCTGGCGGAGCCGTATCCACCCCGAAGGAGCAGACCCCATGCCGGTCGAAGCCAGCTTGATCGAGATCCTCGCCTGCCCGGCGTGCCACGCCCCGCTGGACGAGAAGCCGGCGCCGGAGTCCTCCGCCGACTCCGAGCTCGTCTGCACCGCCGCGGACTGCGGCCTCGCCTACCCCGTCCGGGACGGCATCCCCGTACTCCTCGTGGACGAGGCCCGCCGCCCCGCCTGACCGGGCACCGCCGGGCCCGGCCCGGCACCGCCCGGCGTTCCCCCGCCCGTGCCGGCGATCGGAGGCCGCGCCCACCATGCTCGACGAGTCCCTCCTCGACACCCCGGAGGCGCTGGCCGGCGCCGACCGCTACGGCCTGCTGCGGGGCGTCGCCGAATCCGGCGCCCGGGTACGCACCGCGGCCCGCGGCGCCGCCGAGTCCGGCATCCCCGACCTCGCCCCCGAGGGACGGCCCCGCGCCGTCCTCGTCGCCGGTCCCGGACCCGCCGCCTCCTGTGTCGCCGACCTGTTCGGCGCTCTCGGCGGCGGAAACTGCCCGGTCACCCTGATCCCGCCCACCGGCGTCGCCCCGCTGCCCGGGGCCCTGCGCTGGACACTCCCCGGCTGGTGCGGCCCGCTCGACCTGCTGCTGCTCGCCGGACCCGACGGCTCCGACCCCGGCCTCGCCGAACTCATCGAGCAGGCGTACCGCCGCGGCTGCTCCGTCGTCGGCGTCACCCCCGCCGGCTCCCCCCTCGCCGACGCCGTCGTCCAGGCCCGCGGCCTCGCCGTCCCCCTGGCGACCACACCGTACGACACCGAGTTCGACGTCGAGGGCGCCCCGCCCGCCGCACCCGGCACCCTCTGGTCGCTGCTCATCCCGCTCCTCGCGCTCGGCGACCGGATCGGCCTGCTCAGCGCGCCCGCGGAAACCCTCGGCCGGCTCGCCGACCGCCTCGACCAGGTCGCCGAACGCTGCGGCCCGGCCGTCGCCACGTACACCAACCCGGCCAAGACCCTGGCCGCCGAGGTGGCCGACGCGCTGCCGCTGCTGTGGAGCGAGGGCCCCCTCGCCGGCGCCGTCGCCCGGCACTTCGCCACGGAACTCGCCGGGCTCTCGGGCCGGCCCGCGCTCGCCGCCGAGCTGCCCGAGGCGCTGTCGGCACACCGCGCCCTGCTCGCCGGGCAGCTCGCCGCTGGCGCCGACCCGCAGGACTTCTTCCGCGACCGCGTCGAACAGCCCCCCGCCCTGCACGCCCGGGTCATCCTGCTCCGCGACCGGCCGCCGGGCGCGCTCTCCGCCGCCCGCGCCGCCCACGAGCTCGCCGAGGAGCACGGCACCGCCGTCAGCGCCCTGGAACCGGAGGACGGCAGCGACCTGGAGCGCGCCGCCGAACTCCTCGCCCTCGCGGACTTCGCCGCCGTGTACCTCGCACTCGCCGACACCGACTGACCGGCGACACCGACCGACCGGCACCGACGACGGGCCCCGGGCCGACCGGCGACGACGACCGGCCGGCCCGGGGCGCAGCCGTACGTCTCCCGCCGGCCCGCACCATCCGCACCACACCAGGAAGCAGCAGCCCCATGGACCGCCTCGCCAACACCGTGCGCCCCTACGCCTGGGGCTCCACCACCGCCATCCCGGAACTGCTCGGCGCCGAGCCGACCGGCGAACCCCAGGCCGAGATGTGGATGGGCGCCCACCCCGGCGCCCCCTCCCGCGTCGACCGTGGCCAGGGCCCGGTACCGCTCACCGACGTCATCGACGCCGACCCCGAGGCCGCCCTCGGCACCGCCTCCATACGCGCCTTCGGCCCCAGGCTGCCCTTCCTCCTCAAGCTCCTCGCCGCGGGCTCCCCCCTCTCCCTCCAGGTCCACCCCGACCTGACCCAGGCCCGCGAGGGCTTCGCCGACGAGGAACGGCGCGGCGTCCCCCTCGACGCCCCGCACCGCAACTACAAGGACGCGAACCACAAGCCCGAGCTGGTCTGCGCCCTCACCCCCTTCGAGGGCCTGTGCGGCTTCCGCCACCCGGCCGAGACCGCCGACCTGCTGGAGGGCCTCGACGTCGACGCCCTCAAGCCGTACGCGGACATCCTGCGCGCCGGACCGGAGGACGCCGCCCTGCGCGAGGTCCTCACCGCCGTCCTCGGCGCCGACCCCGCCGCCATGGCCGAGACCGTCGAACAGGCCGCCGTCGCGGCCGGGAAGCGCGCCGCCGAGGGCGGCCCGCACGCCGCCGCGTACGCCGCGTACGCCGGTATCGCCCACCACTACCCGGGCGACCGGGGCGTCCTCGCCGCCATGCTCCTCAACCACGTACGGCTCCAGCCCGGCGAGGCACTGTTCCTCGGCGCGGGCATCCCGCACGCCTACCTCGACGGCCTGGGCGTCGAACTGATGGCCAACTCCGACAACGTGCTGCGCTGCGGGCTGACCCCCAAGCACGTCGACGTCCCCGAACTGCTGCGCGTCGTCCGCTTCGAGTCCCGAGACGCGGGCGTGCTGCGCCCCGAGGACACCGGCGGTGAGGAGGTCTACGAGACGCCCATCGACGAGTTCCGGCTCTCCCGCTTCGTCCTCGCCCCGGGCGCCGCCCCCCACCCCGTCGGCGCCGGAACCCCGCAGGTGCTGCTGTGCACCGCCGGCACGGTCACCGTACGGGCCGACGGCCCCGCGGCATCCGTCCCCGAGCTGACGCTCGCCCCGGGGGAGTCGGCCTTCGTCCCCGCCGACGAGCGCGTCACGCTCTCGGGCGACGGCGCCCTCTTCCGCGCCACGGTCGTGGCCTGACGTCTCCCGCACGGCCCCGGGAGAGCCCGCCCTGTGGCGGCCTCCCGGGGCCGTACTGCGACAATGACCGCCCCACAGCGTGGTGACAGCACGGGTAGAACCGGCGGACGAGAGGAACAGCGGCACCCATGAGTGCTTCAGGCGGTACCAAGGCGATCGTCGCGGCGCTGAGCGCCAACCTGGCGATCGCCGCGGCGAAATTCGTGGCGTTCGCCTTCAGCGGCTCCTCCTCGATGCTGGCGGAGGGCGTGCACTCGATCGCCGACTCCGGCAACCAGGGCCTGCTCCTGCTCGGCGGCAAGAAGGCCAAGCGCGCCGCCACCGAGGAGCACCCCTTCGGCTACGGTCGCGAGCGCTACATCTACGGCTTCCTCGTCTCCATCGTCCTGTTCACCGTCGGCGGCGTCTTCGCGCTCTACGAGGGCTACGAGAAGATCCACGAGCCGCACCCCCTGGAGAACTGGTACTGGCCGGTGGGCGTCCTGGTCTTCGCGGTCATCGCCGAGGGCTTCTCCTTCCGGACGGCCGTCAAGGAGTCCAACGAACTGCGCGGCAAGCAGAGCTGGGTCCAGTTCGTCCGCCGGGCCAAGGCCCCCGAGCTGCCCGTCGTCCTCCTGGAGGACTTCGGTGCGCTGATCGGCCTGGTCCTGGCCCTGTGCGGCGTCGGCCTCACCCTCGCCACCGGCGACGGTGTCTGGGACGGCGTCGCCACCATGGGCATCGGCTCCCTGCTCGTCCTGATCGCGCTGGTCCTCGCCGCCGAGACCAAGTCACTGCTGCTGGGCGAGGCGGCGGGCGCCGACCAGGTCGCCCAGATCCGCGCCGCCATCGTCGACGGTGACACCGTCACCCGCGTCATCCACATGCGCACCCTCCACCTCGGCCCGGAGGAACTGCTCGTCGCCGCCAAGATCGCGGTGCAGCACGACGACACCGCCCGCGAGGTCGCCACCGCCATCGACGCGGCCGAGGCCCGCATCCGCGAGGCCGTACCGATCGCCCGGGTCATCTACCTGGAACCCGACATCTACCGCACCACCGCCGCGGACGGCGACGACCGCTGACCGAACGGCCGCGGGCCCCGCACCCTGGGTGGGTACGGGGCCCGCGGCCGTTCACGGGTGCCGGTCAGCCGATCTCGCCGAGCACCCGCAGGACCGCCGCCTCATCGGGCGCCTCCTGCAACCGGGCGCGGAAGTCCGCGTCCATCAGCTTCCGCGAGAGCAACGCCAGAATCCGCAGATGCTCGTCCCCGGCGGCCGCCTCCGGCACCGCGATCAGGAAGACCAGCCGGGCGCGCGTACCGTCCCACGACGCCCAGTCGACACCCTCCGCCGACCGCGCGAAGCCCACGACCGGCTCCGCCACCGCGTCCGTCTTCGCATGCGGGATCGCGATCTCCTCACCGAGCCCGGTGGTGCCCTGCGCCTCCCGCGCCAACGCCACCCGCACCAGCTCGTCCACATCCGTCACCCGTCCCGACGCGGCCACCAACTCGGCCATCTCCCGGATCGCGGCCTCCTTGTCCCCGGAAACCAGCTGTGTTTTGACGGTCCGGTGGGTGAGGTAGCCGGAGAGGACGGTGGTGGGGGTGGTGGGAGTGGCTTGGGGGGTGGTGCTCCTGGGGGTGGTGTTGCTTTCGGGGGTGGTGGGGGTTGGGCTCTTGGCGTCGGCTTCCGGGGCCGGGGCCGGGGCTGTCGGTGTCGGTGTCGGTGCCGCCGCGGACGGGGCCTCTGGTGCTGCGGGGGCCTGCGCTGCCGGTTCCGCCGCCTTCGCGGGACGGGCTTCCGCCGGCGTGCTCTCTGCCGTCCGGGCTTCGGCATCCGGTGCCTCTGCCGTCGGGGCTTCCCATTCCGGCGCCTCTGCCGTACGAGCCCCCGCCGACGCTCCGGCCGCACGGGCCTCTGTCGACGCGCCCGCCCCGTTATCGACGACCGTCGCCGCCCCGGCCGTGGTCGCGCTGCTCCCGGCCACGCCGGCCCCGTTCCCGGCCGTCACTGCCGCCGCGACCGGCACCACCCCGGCACCCGCGGCCGCCACCTGCGCACCTCCGGCCGCACGGGCCTTCCGGCGCTCGCCGAGGTCCACCAGTGCCACCGTTGTGAGCGCCGTGACCACCGACCCGGCGACCACCGCGACGAAGAACATCGGTACGCCGCCCACCGCGCCGAGCACCGCCACGATCGGACCACCGTGCGGCACCGCGTCCCGCACCCCCGCCATGCCGGCGAGGGCACCGGCCACCGCGCCACCCAGCATGTTCGCCGGGATGACCTGCGCGGGCCGCGCCGCCGCGAACGGGATCGCCCCCTCGGAGATCCCGAAGAGTCCCATGAACAGGGACGCCATCCCGGTCTCCCGCTCCCGGTCGGTGTAGAGGTGCTTGCGGACCAGCGTCGCCAGCCCCTGCCCCAGCGGCATCACCGGGATCGCGGCCGCGCACATGCCCATCACCGTCTGGTTGCCGGACGCGATGAGACCCGCCCCGAACAGGAACGCCGTCTTGTTGACCGGCCCGCCCATGTCGAACGCGATCATCAGCCCGAGGAGCGCGCCCAGCACGATCGCGCTCGACCCCGTCATCCCGCCGAGCCAGCTCGTCAGATGCTCGAACAGCCACGAGATCGGCCGGCCGATGACGTAGATGAAGAACAGCCCGAGCACCGTCGTCGCCACGATGGGGATCACGATGATCGGCATGATCGGCTGTACGGCCTTGGGGACCTTGGCCTTCTTGATCCCGACGACCAGGTACCCGGCCAGGAAACCCGTCACGATCGCGCCGATGAAGCCCGCGCCCGCCTTGGAGTCGTACAGCGCTCCGGTGTTGGCTATCCAACCGCCGATCATGCCGGGCACCAGCGCCGGCCGGTCCCCGATCGCGTAGGCGATGTAGCCGGAGAGGATCGGCACCATCAGGGTGAAGCCGATGACGCCGATGTCGTTGACGTGCTTCCAGAACGACCCGTCGGGGATCACCAGCCCGCCCTCGGGGTTGGCATGGCCGCCCAGCGCCAGCGAGACCGCGATCAGCAGCCCACCGACCACGACGAACGGGATCATGTAGCTGACGCCGTTCATCAGCGCCTTGTACGCCAGGCTGCGTTCCTTGCCACCACCCGGCTCACCGGACTCCGCCGCCGCGGGCGCGCCCTGTCCGGTGTGCACCGGAGCGTTCCGCACCCGCTCGATCAGCTGCTCGGGATGGTGGATGCCCTCGGCGACACCGACCGACAGCACCCGCTTGCCGAGGAACCGGTCGAGGTCGACGTCCTTGTCGGCGGCGACGATGACGCCGTCGGCCTGGCTGACATCGTTGTCGGACAGAACGTTCTCGGCCCCGATCGAGCCCTGTGTCTCCACCTTGATCGTGTGCCCGAGCGCGTCCGCGGCCTGAGCCAGCTTCTCCGCGGCCATGTAGGTGTGGGCGATGCCTGTGGGACAGGCGGTCACGGCGAGCAGTTTCAGCCCCTGCCCGGTCTTTTCCGCGCCCCCCGAGGGAACGGTTTGACTCGTGGTCACGTGGCTCTCCTTACGAACGGGCGGGAGATCGTGCAGAGGTTCCCGCGCTGCTCGCATCCTGCAACACGGCCCGACCCCGGCAAAGCGGCGGACCGCGTCCGGGCAC
Source organism: Candidatus Streptomyces philanthi (assembly GCF_059553635.1). Classification (NCBI taxonomy): domain Bacteria; kingdom Bacillati; phylum Actinomycetota; class Actinomycetes; order Kitasatosporales; family Streptomycetaceae; genus Streptomyces; species Candidatus Streptomyces philanthi. The sequence goes on along the minus strand of NZ_JCANQV010000164.1, from coordinate 5,173 downwards.
GACCCGTCGCTCCCGGCCCCCGCACGGACCGCCCCTCCCGCCCCTCAGCGCACAGAACCAGCCGAGCCGGGCTGGGGCCACCGCGGCCCTCGGTGTAGATTCGGGGCAGTGCCAGACGTCGCTGCTGATGGCGGTCGGGCGGCCCGCACGACGGACCGGCCGAGGGAGAGAGGGCCTCCGACGGACTGCGCTGCGGCCAGGGGAGAGGTGTGTCCGCTCCCGCGTACGCTCCTTCCTGCCCGCGCCGCAGACTGCCAGCCCGCCCACCACCTCGCCGTTCGAGGAGCCGCACCTATGACGACTGCAGCCACCGGTCAGGACTTCAAGGTCGCCGACCTGTCCCTCGCCGCCTTCGGCCGCAAGGAGATCACCCTCGCCGAGCACGAGATGCCCGGCCTGATGGCGATCCGCAAGGAGTACGCCGCCGCCCAGCCGCTGGCCGGCGCCCGGGTCACCGGATCGCTGCACATGACCGTGCAGACCGCCGTCCTGATCGAGACCCTGGTCGCCCTGGGCGCCAAGGTCCGCTGGGCGTCGTGCAACATCTTCTCCACCCAGGACCACGCCGCCGCGGCCATCGCCGTCGGCCCCGACGGCACCCCGGACGACCCCAAGGGCGTCCCGGTCTTCGCCTGGAAGGGCGAGAGCCTCGAAGAGTACTGGTGGTGCACGGAGCAGGCGCTGACCTGGCCCGACTCGCCCACCGGCGGCCCCAACATGATCCTGGACGACGGCGGTGACGCCACTCTCCTGGTCCACAAGGGCGTCGAGTACGAGAAGGCCGGCAAAGCCCCGTCCGTCGACACCGCCGAGAACGAGGAGCACCGCGCCATCCTCGAACTCCTCAACCGCACGCTGGCCGAGAACCCGCAGAAGTGGACCCGCCTTTCCTCCGAGATCCGCGGCGTGACCGAGGAGACCACCACCGGCGTCCACCGCCTGTACGAGATGCAGCGCGACGGCACCCTCCTCTTCCCGGCGATCAACGTCAACGACGCCGTCACCAAGTCGAAGTTCGACAACAAGTACGGCTGCCGCCACTCCCTCGTCGACGGCATCAACCGCGCCACCGATGTCCTCATCGGCGGCAAGACCGCCGTGGTCTGCGGCTACGGCGATGTCGGCAAGGGCTGCGCGGAGTCGCTCCGTGGCCAGGGCGCCCGCGTCATCATCACCGAGATCGACCCGATCTGCGCCCTCCAGGCCGCGATGGACGGCTACCAGGTCACCACCCTGGACGAGGTCGTCGAGACCGCCGACATCTTCATCACCACCACCGGCAACAAGGACATCATCCTTGCCTCCGACATGGCGCGGATGAAGCACCAGGCGATCGTCGGCAACATCGGCCACTTCGACAACGAGATCGACATGGCCGGCCTCGCCAAGATCGAGGGCATCGTCAAGGACGAGGTCAAGCCCCAGGTCCACACCTGGACGCACCCGGACGGCAAGGTCCTGATCGTCCTCTCCGAGGGCCGCCTCCTCAACCTCGGCAACGCCACCGGTCACCCGTCGTTCGTCATGTCCAACTCCTTCGCGGACCAGACCCTGGCCCAGATCGAGCTGTTCACCAAGCCGGAGCAGTACCCGACCGACGTCTACGTCCTGCCCAAGCACCTGGACGAGAAGGTCGCCCGCCTCCACCTGGACTCGCTCGGCGTCAAGCTCACGACGCTGCGCCCGGAGCAGGCCGCCTACATCGGCGTCGAGGTCGAGGGCCCGTACAAGCCCGACCACTACCGCTACTGAGACGCTGACGACCAGCCTCAGCACCCGGTGAAGCCAGGCCCTCGCCCTCCGCGGCGAGGGCCTGGCCCGTAACGGCCCCGCCCGCACCCGAGCCACCACCGCGGACCCGCGCCGACCGGACCCGCCCCAAGGAACCCCATGCCCCGCGGCCACTACTCCCTGCACGACCCGCACGACCACACCCCCCTCGGTGAAGAGCACTTCCACTGCGCCACCGGCCCCTCCGGCTGGCGCTACGTCTCCCAGGTGATCACCCCCGCCGGGGATCACGCCGGCTCCGTCGACCTGACCCTCGACGCCCTCGGCCGCCCCCTCCGTCTCGAACTCCACGCCGCCCAGTGGCAGGTCCGCGGCGCCGCCCTCGACGGCGTCACCTGGGTACGTACCGACCCCACCGGCACCCACGCCACCGAAGGAAACGTCCGCGCCCACTCCTTCACCGGCGCGTCCCCCGCCTTCCTCGTCGCCACCGCCCGTCTGCTGCGCCCCGCGGCCGGCGCCGGAGCCGTCCGCGCCCGCCTCGTGGCCTTCACACCCCCCGTCCTCGCGCCCCGCACGCTCGACCAGTCCTGGGCCTTGGTGAGAAGCACAGCACACGCCACTGACAACGCCCCCCTCATCGCCGACGAATACCAGGTCAACGACCTGGAGACCGGCGAGCAGCACACCGTCCACATCGCCGGCGACGTCGTCCTCGCGGCCCCCGGCATCGAGCTCGAATCCCTCGACTCCCCGCCGTCGGCCTTCCCCTGACGCCCTCTGCGCGGGAGGGCGACCGCCGCGCGCGAGGGCGACCGCCGCGTGGGAGGGCGACTGCCGCCGCGCGACGGCCGTGCCTGACCCGGCCGCTCCGCCTTCGCCCGCGGACCTACGCAGGCGGAGCGAACCCCGTACGCCCCGTTCCACCAGCGGCGCTGCCCCCGACCCCGCCGACGTCCCGCGCGCCGGAACCCGGGCCATCGCCGGAACCAGCGCCGACGCCGGAACCCGTCCCACCACTGACGCCCGCGCCAAGGCTTCCGCCCCCGCCCGGCACACCCGAGGCCCCAGCGCCACCACCCGGCGCACTCCACCCCCGCGTCCCCGCCCCGCTCCCGCCCCCGGGAACCACATCCGGCGCAGATCCACCACCCGCAACGCCCTGCCCCAGCCCCTGGTCGTCCCCCGGAACGTACGGAGCCGATGCCCCGGCCCTGGGGCCGGCCCCGTACCGCCCAACCTCAACAGGCGCCACACCGGGCACTCCACCAGGCACCCCCGCAGGCGCCCCGAACACCCGCTGCGCCTCCCTCGCCTGCCGCTCGGCCGCCACTGCGGCCAGATACGCCACCGGATGCGTGCCCCGCGGCACCGGCACCCCGGTGAAGCCCCGCAGATCGCCCGCCAGCCGCTCCGCCATCCCTCCGGCGATCCGCGGATCCAGCTGCCCCGTACGCGACAGGTACTGCCGCAGCGCCAGCCACCAGCCGTCCGGCACCCGGGACAGGTCCAGCGCCCCCAGCTCCGCGGCCAGCCACGGAGGCGGCGGCGTAAACGCCGCCCCCCGTTGCCGTGCCACCGGGATCCGCTCGCGTACGACCAGCGTCCCGGCGAAAACATCCCCCAACCGCCGTCCCCGCTCCGATACCAGCGACGCGAGACATGCCACGACCCCCATGGTCAGCACGATCTCGATCGCCCCCATGGCGCCCCGGACCAACGCGTGCCGGAACCGGACGGGCCCGCCGTCCTCCCGCAGCACCCGCAACCCGCACATCAGCTTCCCCAGCGACCGCCCGTGGCTCAGCGTCTCCACGACGATCGGGATACCGATCTGCACCAGGACGAACAACGACACGCTCACGGCGGCCCGCGCCGCGTCGTCCAGCGAGGAGGTCCCGCTCAGCACGAGCAGTGACACCGCGATGTAGACGCCCCAGTAGACCGCCAGGTCGACGAACACCGCGAGCGCCCGGCTCGCCACCCTCGCGGGTCGCAGGCCCAGCACCACGGCCTCGCCCGTCACAAGTTCACTCACGCCTGGCCACTTCTCCCTCGAGTCCCACCGGTGCTCCGCCGCTGCCTCAAGCACCGCCCGCCCCCTGACGGCCACGCCCAGTCTGCCAAGCTGACCGGGTCCCCATCCCTGGCGCTACGAGGAGCGACACCGTATGGACCTCGATGTCTTCGTCACGGCCCATCGCGCCGAATGGGACCGGCTCGAAGCCCTGCTCCGCCGCAAGCGCCGCCTCACCGGGGCCGAGGCCGACGAACTCGTCACCCTCTACCAGCGCACCACCACACACCTCTCCCTCCTCCGCTCCAGCGCCCCCGATCCCACGCTGATCGCGCGTCTCACCACACTCGTGGCCCGCGCCCGCGCCACGGTCACCGGCGCCCGCAAGGCGTCCTGGCGCGACGCCGCCCGCTTCTTCACCACGACGTTCCCCGCCGCGGTCCACCGCCTGCGCCACTGGTGGATACCGACCGCGATCCTCTCCACCGTGGTCGCCGCGCTCCTCGGCTGGTGGATCGCCGCACATCCGGAGGTACGGGCGACGATCGGCGCCCCCGAGGACCTCCGCGCCATGACGCGCCCCGGTGGCGAGTACGAGACGTACTACTCCAGCCACCCCGCCGCGTCCTTCGCCGCCCAGGTGTGGACGAACAACGCCCAGGCCGTCGCCCTCTGCCTGGTCCTGGGCGCCTTCGCCGGCATCCCGGTCCTCTGGGTCCTCTTCCAGAACATGCTCAACCTGGGAATCGGCATCGGCCTGATGTCCTCGGCCGGCCGTCTCGACACGTTCCTCGGACTGATCCTCCCGCACGGCCTCCTCGAACTGACCGCGGTCTTCATCGCGGCCGGCATCGGACTCCGCCTGGGCTGGACCTTGGTCGACCCCGGCCCGCGCACCCGCCGCACAGCCCTGGCGGAAGAGGGACGCTCCGCCCTCGGCGTCGCCATCGGACTTGCTGCGGTGCTCCTCGTGTCCGGCGTCCTCGAAGGCTTCGTCACCCCGTCCGGCCTGCCCACCTGGGCCCGTGTCGGCATCGGCATTGCCACCGAGCTGGCGTTCCTTCTGTACGTCCACGTTCTGGGCAGCCGCGCCGTACGCGCCGGTGAGACGGGTGATGTCGCCGCCGACGACCGCGAGGCCCGCCTCCCGACGGCGGCCTGAGGTGCGGATCAAGCCGCTGACCTGCTAATCTCGCCGGGGCCCAAGCACCCCGTTGACACGGGGGAGCGCGGGAGGTAGATTCTAACGGTTGCCACGAACTGGACTGGTTCGTCCGCAACAGGTAGTCTCACATCTGCTTCGCTCCGGAATCTCGTTCCCGCGAAGCCCACCCCGATCATTTGTCCGGAAGATCCGGTCGAATCATTCGATCGAAATGCTTCTGATAAAGTTCGGGTCAGCCGAAAGGCAAAACCCCTCCGACA
>NZ_JCANQV010000163.1:0-13592 GCF_059553635.1 Candidatus Streptomyces philanthi | reverse complement strand
TTGCGGCAAGTTTACGTCGGAGGGCCGCCCCCGCACCCGGGGCGGACGCCGGGTCAGTCCCGGGTGCGCTGGGTGACGACGATGCAGACCAGCACGGCCGCCGCCGCGATCGGCGCGGCCGGCGGCAGCCGCTCACCGAGCAGTACCACCGACCACACGAGTGTCAGCAGCGGCTGCGCCAGCTGCACCTGGCTGGCCCGTGCGACACCGATCACGGCCATCCCCCGGTACCAGACGACCAGGCCGGCGAACTGCGAGCCGATCGCGAGCCACAGCAGCCCCGCCACCGCGTGCGCCGTCAGCCGCGGCGGATCGGCGGCCACGGCCACCGCCGTGCCGGCCACGGTCACCGGCAGCGTCATGACCAGCGCCCAGCCGATCACCTGCCACCCCGGCATGCTGCGGGCCAGCAGCCCGCCCTCGGTGTAGCCGGCCGCGCACACCACCAGCGCCGCGAACAGGTACAGGTCACCGGTCCCCAGCGACCCGCCGTTCTGCAGCACCGCGAAGACGACGACCACCACCGCGCCGACCAGCGACGCGGCCCAGAACGCGCGCGAGGGGCGCGCACCGGTCCGCACGGCGGAGAAGGCGGCGGTGGTCAGCGGCAGCAGGCCCACCACCACGGCGGCGTGCGCGCTGGTCGAGGTCTCCAGGGCGAGCGTGGTCAGCAGGGGGAAGCCGAGGGCGACCCCGCCGCCGACGACCGCGAGGGAGGCCCAATGGCGCCGCTCGGGGAGGCGTACCCGGCGGACGGCGAGACAGGCCCCGGCCAGGATGGTGGCGAGCAGGAGGCGCAGCATCACCGTCGTCCACGGGCCCATGCCCTCCAGCGCCCACACGGTCGCGGGGAAGGTGAGGGAGAAGGCGGCGACGCCCAGGGCGGCGAGCAGCAGGCCCAGGCCGAGGGCGGGGGAGCGGGGGGCGGCGGGGTGCGTGGTGACGCGGTCCGGTGCGTCCTGCCGCGCCGCTGCCGGGGGCGCGTCGACCGCTATCCCGCTCGTCGTGGTAGCGCTATCGTTGGCTTTCATGCAAGAGCGTAGCAGTGTCGCGGAACTGGTGAATTCGCTGCGATCGGAGCTGTACCGCTACTCACCCGGTGAGAAGCTGCCGTCCAGTCGCACCCTTGTGGACCGCCACCGGGTGAGCCCCGTGACCGTCTCCCGCGCCCTGGCCGCCCTGGCCGCCGAGGGCCTCGTCGTCACCCGCCCCGGCGCCGGCGCCTTCCGCGCCGAGCCGCGCACCGTGGCGCAGCGCCCCGCCGACACCTCCTGGCAGGAGATCGCGCTCAGCGCGGAACCCGCCGCCGACCAGGTGCCGCGCAGCGTCGACGCCTCCGGCGTGCTGGCCTCCCTCGCCCTCCCCGCCCCCGGCGCCGTCGAACTCAACGGCGGCTATCTGCACCCCGCCCTGCAGCCCGAGCGCGCCCTCGCCGCCGCCCTCGCCCGCGCCGGACGGCGCCCCGGTGCCTGGAGCCGGCCCCCGGTCGAGGGCGTTCCTGAACTGCGGGCCTGGTTCGCGCGGGAGATCGGCGGCCCCGGGGGCGCCCTCGCCGCCAGCGACGTCCTGGTCACGGCGGGCGGCCAGAGCGCCCTCACCGCCGCGCTGCGGGCCCTCGCCCCGCCCGGCGCGCCGGTCCTCGTCGAGTCCCCGACCTACCCCGGCATCCTGGCCGCCGCCCGCGCCTTCGGCCTGCGCCCCGTCCCCGTCCCGGTGGACACCGGCGGGGTGCGCACCGACCTCCTCGCCGACGCCTTCCGCGCCAGCGGCGCCCGCCTCTTCGTCTGCCAGCCGCTCCACCAGAACCCGACGGGTACCGTGCTCGCTCCGGAACGGCGGCGGGATGTGCTGCGGGTGGCGCGGGCCGCCGGCGCGTTCGTGATCGAGGACGACTTCGCCCGCCGCCTCGTCCACGAGGACGCCCCCGCCCTGCCGCCGACCCTCGCCGCCGAGGACGAGCACGGCACCGTCGTCCATGTCTGCTCCCTCACCAAGGCCGCCTCGCCCAGCCTCCGGGTGGGCGCGCTGGCCGCGCGCGGCCCGGTCCTCGACCGGCTGCGCGCCGTCCAGGTCGTCGACAGCTTCTTCGTGTCCGGCCCGCTCCAGGAGGCCGCCCTCGAACTCGTCGGCTCCCCCTCCTGGACCCGGCATCTGCGGATGATGGCCCGCGAGTTGACCGTCCGCCGCGACACCCTGACCGCCGCCCTGCACCGGTACCTCCCGGCTCTCGCCGTCCCCGCCCCCGACCGGACGGAGCAGCGCCCCGGCCTCCATGTCCCGTACGGCGGCTTCCACCTGTGGCTCCGCCTCCCGGACGGCACCGACGAGACCGCGCTCGCCGGCGCCGCCCTGCGTGCGGGCGTCGCGGTCACCCCGGGCCGCCCCTACTTCCCCGCCGAGCCGCCCGCGCCCCATCTGCGCCTGAGCTTCGCCTCCGCCGCCGGGACGGCCGAACTGGCGGACGGTGTGCGGCGTTTGGCGGACGCCTGTGCGGAGGTGGGCGGGGGGTGAGCGGCCCTCGGGGTGCGGGGGTGGCCCGTGTGCCCGCCGTGCCCCGGGTGACACCGGGCCGGTGGTGTGCCGTGCGGGGTCGACGGCGCCCCGCGGTTCTGCGAGCCTCCCCGTATGGACGCCCACCTCGCCGACGGCTACGAGATCTCCACCGACCCCGCCCGCCTCGACGCGGCCCTGGTCCACCACTGGTTGTCCACCGACACCTACTGGGCCCGCGGCCGTTCCCGCGCACAGCACGACAACGCCCTTAACGGTTCGCTCAATTTCGGTCTGTACGCGAAGGATTCCGGACGTCAGGCGGGCTACGCACGCGTGGTCACCGATCACGCCACCTTCGCCTGGCTCTGCGATGTCTACATCGCCCGCGAGGACCGCGGCCGCGGCCTGGGCACCGCCCTCGTCGAAGCCGTCACCACCCACCTCGCCCCCACCGGCGTACGGCAGATCCTCCTCGCGACCCAGGACGCCCACGGCGTCTACGAGAAGACCGGCTTCCGCGGCCTGGAGCACCCCGGACAGTGGATGGCGCTCCGCCTCACGGCGGCGGACGAAGGACGGTAGACCGGCCGCGCGGGCGGCGCACCCGGCCCGCGCACCCCGCCCGTCACCGGCCACCCGTCACCGCCGCACCCGGGCCGGACGCCGGCGGGGCTGAACACCGGAAAGGCCGTTCGCGTCCGACCGGGTGAGTGCTGTCGGCCGAACGGGTGGCCGATCCGGAACCCCGTGATGCCGTGATCGACCACGCGCCCTTGCTGCGCCGATCCGGCGGCGGACGGCCGATCCGGACCGCCGCAGGGCCCGCCGGGCACGGCACCGTACGGTCCCCCGGCTGCTGCGCCCCCGCTGCATCCATGCGCCCCTTTTCCGCCCATGCGCCCCCGCATCGCCCGTGCGCCCCCTTCCACGGGGGCTCCGCGCCGGTAGGGTCCCGGCCATGGCAGCAGCCCCACGTCCTCCCTCCTCGTGGACCGCGACGGCGTTCCGCCGGCTGTCCGCCGACAGCCGGGGCCGCTTCCCCGGGCCCACGCCGCTCCGCCGGCTCCCGCTCGCCGTGCTCCGCGGAATCGACCTCTACTTCAAGGACGAGTCCGCCCACCCCACCGGCAGCGTCAAACACCGCCTGGTACGGGCGATGTTCCGCGAGGCGGTCGAGACGGGCGCGCTGGGCGCCGGAACACCGGTGGTGGCGGCCGGCACCGGGTCCGCCGCCGTCGCGGGCGCGTACTTCGCCTCCCTCCTCGACCTGCCGTTCACCACCGTCGTCCCGAAGACCGCCCCGCCGGAGACCCTGGCCCGGATCGAGCGGTACGGGGGCCGGTGGCGGGCCGGCGAGCAACCACCCGCGGCGGTGCACGACGAGGCGCGTGAGGCGGCCGAGGAGTGCGGCGGCTGGTTCCTGGACCCCTACGCGTACGCCGGGCGGCTCGCCCGGGGCGACGGCGAGCACCGGTACGGCGGTGAGCCGACCCTCGCGGACGAGATCTTCAACGCGCTGCGCGCCACCCGCCACCCGATGCCCGAATGGATCGTCACCGGCGCCGGAACGGGCGCGACCTCGGCGGGCATCGGCCGTCATCTGCGCTCCCGCGGGCTCGCCGCGCGCCTGGCCGTGGTCGACCCGGAGAACTCCGCGTACTTCCCCGCCTGGGCGAGCGGCTGCGACGACTACACCACCGGGATGCCGTCCCGCATCCCCGGCATCGGCCGGCCCCGCACCGAACCGGGCTTCCTGCCCAAGGTCGTCGACCTGGTCATCCCCGTCCCGGACGGGGCGTCCGTCGCGGCCATGCGCTGGCTCCACCACGCGGGCATCGCCTGCGGCCCGGCGACCGGCGCCAGCATGTGGGGCGTGTGCCACCTCGCCGCCCGGATGCGGCGCTCCGGCATCCGCGGCAGCGTCGTCACCATCATCGGCGACCACGCGGACGCCTACCGCACCACCCACCTCGACACCCCCTGGCTCACCGCCCGCGGTCTCGACCCCACCCCCTACGAACCGGTCCTCGAACGGTTCGCCACCACGGGGGAGTGGCGCCCCCGGGCCTGAGACCGGACGCTCCGCAGACGGGCCCGGGACCACACCTCCCCGGGCCCGCCCGCGGGACGCCCGGCACACGCCGGCGCACCTCGGACCCGCGGCCGGACTCAGCCCCGCTCCCGCTCCACCGGCAGCCACAACTCGGCGTCCACCCCGGCCCCGTCCGGCGTCGGACGGGTGCGCAGGATCTCCGGGCCGGGGCGGGAGCGGTAGGGATTGGACGGGAACCACTCCGTGAACACGTCCCGCCACAGGAACTGCACGGCCTGCGGCGCCGGCCCGGAGGCGGTGAAGACCGCCCAGGTACCGGCCGGGACGGCCAGGGTGTGCGTGCCCTCCGGCGCGGGCGCGGAGGTGATCACGCCCTGGAGGTAGTCGAGTTCGGTGCCCTCGGCGCGGCTCGGGTCCAGGCCGTCGCAGACCGCGACGATGCCGTACGGCTCCTGGTCCGACAGCTTCTCCAGCCGCCCCAGGGCCAGCGGGTCGAGCCCGCGGACGAAGTCCTCGATCGCCCGGTTCGGCCCCAGGTGGACCAGGGGGACCCGGGCGGTGAACCCGACGACGGTGAAGGCCGCTCCGTCCACGACGCGGTAGCGCATACTGCTGCTCCCTTCGACGGTGAGACGGAAGGACATCCGGGGCTGGGAGCTGAGCGCGGCCCCGGTACGCCGGGCCTCACCCGGCCCGACACCGTGCATGGCGCGGAACGCCCGTGCGAACGCCTCGCCCGAGCCGTAGCCGTAGCGCACCGCGATCTCCAGCAGCGTCTCGCGTCCCGCCAGCACCTCGGCACCCGCGACGGTGAGCCGCCGGCGCCGTATGTACTCCGACAACGGCATCCCCGCGAGCGCGGAGAACATCCGCCGCAGGTGGTACTCGGACGTGGCCGCGGCACGCGCCAACTCCGCCACGCCCACGTCCCGGTCGAGACGCCCCTCGACGCACTCCATGACCTGGTTCAGCCGCTCCAGCACCCCGGTCCCCTTCCTCTTGACCCCCTCACGCTAGGCACCGCCCACCCCGCCGGACCCGGCATCCTGTGCCCGAAGACATCGGGTGCGGGGCCCGAGGCGGCACCGGCACCCCGGGGTATTGCATAAAACTGCATAGCTTCGTATAGTCATGCCATCACGGAGGAGGCACCATGACGGTACGGGCGGCAGTGGCCGGGGCGAGCGGGTACGCGGGGGGTGAGGTGCTGCGTCTGCTTCTGGGGCATCCGGAGGTGGAGATCGGGGCCGTCACCGGGCACTCCAGCGCCGGGCAGCGGCTCGGCGCGCTGCAACCGCATCTGGCGCCGCTGGCGGACCGCGTCCTCGAACCGACGTCGGCCGCCGCGCTCGCCGGCCACGACGTGGTCTTCCTCGCCCTGCCGCACGGGCAGTCCGCGGCCGTCGCCGAGGAGCTCGGCCCCGACGTGCTGGTCGTCGACTGCGGCGCCGACTTCCGGCTCAAGGACGCCGCCGACTGGGAGGCGTACTACGGCTCCGCTCACGCCGGCACCTGGCCGTACGGGCTTCCCGAACTGCCCGGGGGCCGCGCCGCGCTGGAGGGGTCCCGGCGCGTCGCGGTCCCGGGGTGCTACCCGACCGCCGTCTCGCTCGCCCTCTTCCCCGCGTACGCGGCACGCCTCGCCGAACCCGAGGCCGTCGTCGTCGCCGCGTCCGGCACCTCCGGGGCGGGCAAGGCCGCCAAACCGCATCTGCTGGGTTCCGAGGTCATGGGCTCCATGAGCCCCTACGGCGTCGGGGGAGTGCACCGGCACACCCCGGAGATGGTCCAGAACCTCAGCGCCGCCGCCGGGGAACGCGTCACGGTGTCCTTCACCCCCACCCTCGCGCCCATGCCCCGCGGCATCCTCGCCACCTGCACCGCCAAGGCCCGGCCCGGCACGGACGCCGCCGCGGTACGGGACGCGTACACCAAGGCGTTCGACGGCGAGCCGTTCGTCCGGCTGCTGCCCGAGGGGCAGTGGCCCGCCACCGGGGCCGTCCACGGCTCCAACACCGCGCAGCTCCAGGTCGTCCTGGACGCCGCCGCCGGCCGGATCGTCGCCGTCTGCGCGATCGACAACCTCACCAAGGGCACCGCCGGCGGCGCCGTGCAGAGCATGAACATCGCCCTCGGCCTGCCCGAGGGAGCGGGCCTGACGACGGTGGGGACCGCGCCGTGACCGGCACCGCACACAACGGGGAGACCGGCGCGCCCGCCACGGGCACCGCCGGCGACATCAGGAAGGACACACCGTGAGCGTCACGGCAGCACAAGGATTCACGGCCACCGGTGTCGCCGCCGGCCTCAAGTCGAACGGCGCACCCGACCTCGCCCTCGTGGTCAACAACGGACCGCGACGGGCCGCCGCCGGGGTCTTCACCTCCAACCGCGTCAAGGCCGCCCCCGTCCTGTGGTCCGCGCAGGTCCTCAAGAGCGGCACGGTCTCCGCCGTCGTCCTCAACTCCGGCGGCGCCAACGCCTGCACCGGCCCCCGCGGGTTCCAGGACACCCACGCCACCGCGGAGAAGGCCGCCGAGGCCCTCAACGCCGCCGCCCCCGGCACCGAGGACCCGCACAGCCCCGGCTCCGTCGCCGTCTGCTCCACCGGCCTGATCGGCGAACTCCTGCCGATGGACAAGCTGCTGCCCGGCATCGACACGGCCGTCGCCCGGCTCGACCCGCACGGCGGAGAGAGGGCCGCCATCGCCATCAAGACCACCGACACCGTCCACAAGACCGCCGTCGTCACCAAGGACGGCTGGACCGTAGGCGGCATGGCCAAGGGTGCCGGCATGCTCGCCCCCGGCCTCGCCACCATGCTCGTCGTCCTCACCACCGACGCCGACCTGCCCGCCGCCGACCTCGACGCCGTGCTGCGCGACGCCACCCGCACCACCTTCGACCGCGTCGACTCCGACGGCTGCATGTCCACCAACGACACCGTGCTGCTCCTCGCCTCCGGCGCGTCCGGCACCGTCCCCGCCCTCGGTGACTTCGCCGACGCCGTACGGACCGTCTGCGACGACCTCGCCCGCCAGCTCATCGGTGACGCCGAGGGCGCCAGCAAGGACATCCGCATCGAGGTGATCAACGCCGCCACCGAGGACGACGCCGTCGAGGTCGGCCGCACCATCGCCCGCAACAACCTCCTCAAGTGCGCCGTCCACGGCGAGGACCCCAACTGGGGCCGGGTGCTCTCCGCGATCGGCACCACCTCCGCCGCCTTCGAACCCGACCGCCTCAACGTCGCCATCAACGGCGTCTGGGTGTGCAAGAACGGCTCCTTCGGAGAGGACCGCTCCCTGGTCGACATGCGCTACCGCGAGGTGCGCATCACCGCCGACCTCTCCGCCGGCACCGAGTCCGCGGTCATCCGGTCCAACGACCTCACCGCCGACTACGTCCACGAGAACAGCGCGTACTCCTCATGACCACCACACCCGCCCGCAGGCACACCGCGCTCCCCAAGGCCCGCACCCTCATCGAGGCGCTGCCCTGGCTGACCCGCCACCACGGGAAGACCGTCGTCATCAAGTTCGGCGGCAACGCCATGGTCGACGACGCGCTCAAGCACGCCTTCGCCCAGGACGTCGTCTTCCTCCGCCACGCCGGACTGCGCCCCGTCGTGGTGCACGGCGGCGGCCCCCAGATCAGCGCCCAGCTCGACCGCCTCGGCATCGCCTCGGAGTTCCAGGCCGGACTGCGGGTCACCACCCCCGAGGCCATGGACGTCGTCCGCATGGTCCTCGCCGGACAGGTCCAGCGCGAACTCGTCGGGCTCCTCAACCGGCACGGCTCCCTCGCCGTCGGCATGACCGGCGAGGACGCCCGGCTGATGACCGCCACCAAGCACTATGCCACCGTCGACGGCGACCCCGTCGACATCGGCCGGGTCGGCGAGATCACCGCCGTCGACACCGGCGCCGTCCGGGCCCTCCTCGACGACGGCCGCATCCCCGTCATCTCCTCCGTCGCCCGCAGCGGCGACGACGGCGACGACTCCGGCGTCTTCAACGTCAACGCCGACACCGCGGCCGCCGCGCTCGCCGCCGCCCTCGGCGCCGAGACCCTGATGGTCCTCACCGACGTCGAGGGCCTCTACGAGGACTGGCCGCACAGCGACGAGGTCATCTCCCGGCTCACCGCCACCGAACTGGAGGCGCTGCTGCCCGAACTCGCCAGCGGCATGGTCCCCAAGATGCGGGGCTGCCTGCACGCCGTCCGCAACGGCGTCCGCACCGCCCGGGTCATCGACGGCCGGGTCCAGCACTCGATCCTGCTGGAGATCTTCACCGACGAGGGAATCGGCACGATGGTCGTGCCGGACGCGCACACGAACGAGGGGACGGCATGAACGACCCGATGGACAACGCGGCCTTCGCACGGCGCTGGCAGGGCGCCATGATGCACAACTTCGGCACCCCCCGGCTGACCCTGGTCCGCGGCGAGGGCACCACCGTCTGGGACGCCGACGGCAACTCCTACCTCGACTTCCTCGGCGGCATCGCCGTCAACGCCCTCGGCAACGCCCACCCCGCCGTGGTCCGCGCCGTCACCGACCAGATCGCCACCCTCGGCCACGTCTCCAACTTCTTCGTCGCCGAACCCACCGTCACCCTCGCCGAACGGCTCCTCGCCCTCGACGGCCGCCCCGGCCGCGTCTACTTCTCCAACTCCGGCGCCGAGGCCAACGAGGCCGCCTTCAAGATCGGACGGCTCACCGGCCGCCCCCGCACCGTCGCCGCCACCGGCGGCTTCCACGGCCGCACCATGGGCGCCCTCGCCCTCACCGGCCAGCCCGCCAAACAGGCCCCCTTCCGCCCGCTGCCCGGCCCCGTCGACCACGTCCCCTTCGGCGACACCGACGCGCTGCGCGCGGCCGTCACCACCGACACCGCCGCCGTCTTCCTCGAACCCGTCCAGGGCGAGAACGGCGTGATCGTCCCGCCCCCCGGCTATCTCGCCGCCGCCCGCGAGATCACCGCCGCCACCGGCACCCTCCTCGTCCTCGACGAGATCCAGACCGGCATCGGCCGCACCGGCCACTGGCTCGCCGCCCAGGCCGAGGACGTCCAGGCAGATGTCGTCACCCTCGCCAAGGGCCTCGGCGGCGGCCTGCCCATCGGCGCCACCCTCGCCTTCGGCCCCGCCGCCGACCTGCTCACCCCCGGCTCCCACGGCTCCACCTTCAGCGGCAACCCCGTCGTCTGCGCCTCGGCCCTTGCCGTCCTCGACACCATCGAGGACGGCAAGCTTCTCGACCACGCCACCGCGACCGGCGCACGGCTGAAGGACGGAATCGAGGCACTGGGACACCCGCTCGTCTCCCGTGTCCGCGGCGCGGGCCTCCTCCTGGGTATCGTCTTGCAGGAGCCCCACGCGGCACACGTGCAGCAGGCGGCTCAGGACGCGGGCCTTCTGGTGAACGCGGTCGCGCCGGACGTCATCCGGCTCGCCCCGCCCCTCGTCGTCACCGGTGACGAGGCGGACACGTTCCTCCACAAGCTCCCCGGCGTCCTCGACACCGCCCTCACCAGGGCCCACGGGGAACAACGAACCGGAGACTGACGACAACGATGACCGAGGCGCACGACCACGGGACGCCGCCCGGCGGCCAGGCCGTACCGCAGACCCGCACGGCACGCCACCGCCGCATCGTGGACATCCTCAACCGGCAACCGGTCCGCTCCCAGAGCCAGCTCGCGAAACTCCTCGCCGACGACGGCCTCTCCGTCACCCAGGCGACCCTCTCCCGCGACCTGGACGAACTGGGCGCGGTGAAGATCCGCAACACCGGCGGCGAACTGATCTACGCGGTGCCCAGCGAGGGCGGCGACCGCAAGCCCCGCGCCCCCCTCGGCGAATCCGCCAAGGAGGAACGGATGCGCCGCCTCTCCGGCGAGCTCCTCATCTCCGCCGAGGCGTCCGCCAACCTCGTCGTCCTGCGCACCCCGCCGGGCGCCGCCCAGTTCCTCGCCTCCGCCATCGACCAGGCGGAACTGCACGACATCCTCGGCACCATCGCCGGCGACGACACCCTCATGCTGATCAGCCGCGACCCGGCCGGCGGCCAGGCCCTCGCCGACCACCTGCTGCACCTGGCCCAGAAAGCACGCTGAGGCGGACGGACCCGGCGGGGGCGCCCACCACGCACCCGCCGGGACCGCCCGCCCCACCGCACATCAGCCGCGGCGCGCCGCCTCCATCGCCAGATGGCAGCGCACACAGAACCGCGCCTGCGGCACGATCTCCAACCTCGCGAACGGGATCGGCAGCCCGCACCGGTGGCACCGGCCGTACGCCCCCCGATCCAGCCGCTCCAGCGCGGCCTCCACGTCCGCCAGCACCATCCGGGCCGACGCCGAGAGCTGGAGCCGCACCTCCTCCTGCCCGCCGGCCGGCCCGCACCGGCCCATCTCCCGCAGCTGATCGCGGCGGAAGCGGCGCTGCTCGACGAGATTCTCGCGCAGCGCGTCCAGCTCGGCCGGGGTCAGACCGGCCCGGCGGCCGGTGCCGACGGCGACGTCACGAGACACGGCGTCACGTCCTCCCAAAGACGGTGAACAAGGGGTACGGGCGCCCCGGCGGCGGGGCGCCCGGCACACACTCAGACGGCCCGCTCCTGGCAGCCCACGCAGTGCCGCGCGTACGGCAGGATCTCCAGCCGCTCCACCGGGATCGGGGTGGAGCACCGGGGACAGGTCCCGTACGTGCCCGAATCCAGCCGCAGCAGCGCCGCGTCGATCTCCTTGAGCACCCGCTCGATCGCCGTGGTCTGCGACGTCAGCAGCGCGTCCGTACCGGGCGGCGCGCTCTCCTCGATCGCGGTCAGCTGCGACAGCCGCGAGGCGCGCTCGTGCTCCAGCCGCTGGCGGGCGTCGTGCTCGGCCAGCCGCTCGGGACGGGAATCGGCGGGGGCCACTTCTGGCGACATCGTGGACGGGTTCCTTTCAGACGCTCGGCGCGCGCCGTCCGCCGTCCGGACAAGAAGGACGACGGGCGGCGCGCTCCCTGACCTCCACCCTGGCCGCCGCCACCCCCTTCCGCCATGGGGGCCGGCACCCATTTCCGGGGGCGCCGGCCCTGTAATCACCCCGCCCGGGGCCGCCGGGGCCGCCCGGCGCGGGCACACTCGGACCACCGGGCGGCACACCACGGGCGGCGCCGCACCCGGCCCCGCGCGCCCGCCCCGGCGCCCCGGATGCGAGAGTGGCCCAAGGAGGTAGTGCGCACGGTGTCCTTGTTCTGGCGGATCTTCGGACTGAACGCGGTGGTGCTGGGGGCGATCACCGCGCTCCTCCTGTGGGCGCCGGTGACGGTCTCCGTCCCCGTCGTCCTCACCGAGGCCGTCGTCCTCGTCGCCGGCCTCGCCGTCATGCTCGTCGCCAACGCGGCACTGCTGCGCATCGGCCTCGCCCCCCTCCAGCGCCTCACCCAGCGCATGACCACCGTCGACCTGCTGCGCCCCGGCCAGCGGCTCCCCGTCGACGGCCACGACGGCGTCGCCGACCTGCTGCGCACCTTCAACGAGATGCTCGACCGCCTGGAGGCCGAACGCGCCAGCAGCGCCACCCGCGTCCTGTCCGCCCAGGAGTCCGAGCGCCGCCGGATCGCCCAGGAGCTCCACGACGAGGTGGGGCAGAGCATGACCGCCGTCCTCCTCGAACTGAAACGGGTCGCCGACCGCGCCCCCGAGGACCTGCGCGCCGACCTCCAGCACGCCCAGGAGACCACCCGCGCCAGCCTGGACGACGTCCGCCGGGTCGCCCGGCGGCTGCGCCCCGGCGTCCTCGACGACCTCGGCCTGGTCAGCGCCCTCACCGCGCTCACCACCGACTACGCCACCCACACCGGCCTGACCGTGCACCGCCGCTTCGCCCACGACCTGCCCGCCCTGGACCCGCAGACCGAACTCGTGCTCTACCGCGTCGCCCAGGAGGCGCTGACCAACGCCGCCCGGCACGCGGACGCCCGCACCGTGGACGTGGCACTGTGCCGCACCGCCACCTCCGTGGCCCTGGACGTCGCCGACGACGGCCGCGGCATGGGCCACGCCCGCGAGGGCGCCGGCATCCGCGGGATGCGCGAACGCGCCCTGCTTCTCGACGCCGTGCTCGACATCGGCCCCGGCCCGTCCGGCGGCGCCCGCGTCCGGCTGACCGTGCCCCTGCACCCGGAGACCGCATGACCCACCCCCGCCCCGGACCGGACACCTCACGCGCCACCGCCCCCACCCGCATCCTCCTCGCCGACGACCACGCCCTGGTACGGCGCGGCGTCCGGCTCATCCTCGACGGCGAACCGGACCTGGAGGTCGTCGCCGAGGCCGGGGACGGCGCCGAGGCCCTCGCCCTGGCCCGCACCGTCCGGCCCGACCTCGCGATCCTCGACGTCGCGATGCCGCGGATGACCGGCCTCCAGGCCGCCCGCGAGCTGTCCGCCCTCCAGCCGGACGTCCGCATCCTCATCCTGACGATGTACGACAACGAGCAGTACTTCTTCGAGGCGCTGAAGGCCGGCGCCTCCGGCTACGTCCTCAAGTCGGTCGCCGACCGCGACCTGCTGGAGGCGTGCCGGGCCGCCGTACGCGGCGAACCGTTCCTCTACCCGGGCGCGGTCACCGCCCTGATCCGCAACTACCTCGACCGGGCACGCGACGGCCACGACGTCCCCGACCGGGTGCTCACCACCCGCGAGGAGGAGATCCTCAAGCTGATCGCGGAGGGCCACTCCTCCAAGGAGATCGCCGAGACCCTGGTCATCAGCGCCAAGACCGTCGAACGCCACCGCGCGAACATGCTCCACAAGCTCGGCATGCGCGACCGCCTGGAACTGACCCGCTACGCGATCCGGGTCGGCCTGATCGAGCCGTAGCGCCACCGGGCCGGGCCGCGCGCCCGCCCCGCACACCAGCACCACACACGACGACACACGGACCGCGCGGACGCGGGGGAGGGGAGGGGAAGGTGCTGCGCACCGTCCCGCGGGCCGCCGGCCGCGGCATCCCCCGCGGCCGGGTACGGCGGGCCCTGCTCCTGCTGGC
>NZ_JCANQV010000162.1:0-13648 GCF_059553635.1 Candidatus Streptomyces philanthi | reverse complement strand
CGGCGGCGGTGGCCCGGCGCCGGCGGCGCTCGCCGGCCGGCTGCTCCTCGGCACCCGTCTGGTCGGCGGGCGCGGTGGCCTTGGGGGCGGGCTGGCCGGGGATGTCGATCTGCTGCTGCCCGGCCTGCGTGTCGGCCTTGTCGGCCTTGGCGTTCGTCCTGGCGGCGGCGTCCTCACCCGTACGGGCCTTGGAGGTGGCGCGCCGCTTCGGCTTGGTCTCGGTCTCGGCGGGCGTGTCGGCCTTGGCCGCGGCACCGGAGCCCGCGGCCTGCTTCTCCTTGATGACCTCGATCAGCTGGCTCTTGCGCATCCGCGCGGTGCCCTTGATGCCGAGGCCGGAGGCTACCTGCTGGAGCTCCGCCAGGACCATGCCGTCGAGGCCGGTACCGGAGCGGCGGCGCCGCGGGGCGCTGGCGGCACCGGTGGCAGGCGCGGCGGGAGCGTCCGTGGCGGGCGCCGTGGCACTGCCATCGGTGCGCACGCCCATCAGATCGGTGGTGTCGCTCACGAAGGGTCCTTCCCTGGAGCGGGCGTCGGCCTGTCTGGCTCGGCGACCGGTTGTGCTGTCCGGCTGGGTCCTTGCTCTTGCGGACCGGACCGGGGCGGTGGTCCCGCCGGATACGGCGGAGGGATCGAATTCATTGGTTCCGGCGTGAGGGGACGCTGTGTGACCCATGTCCGTCACGCCGATTCCGGAGCGTGCTCATTGTCCGCTCAAGCCCTTGCTGTGAGCAGGTGGGGAGGCTCCCGGAAGAAAGGTGGCCCCAATGGGGGACACGAAGCACCGCGCCACACAGGCGTCGGGTACTGACTTGAGGTTAACACTACCGGATCCAACAAACATTCCCCCTTCCCACAGACCGGCGATCGTCGATCGCCTGCGTCGCTCAGCCGCCCAGCGGCAGGACGCAGGCACCCGTCATGTCGAGGGAGAGCCGGTTGGCCGCCCATCCCTCACCCGCCAGCGCGGCGACCTTGTCGGCCGTCGCGTCCTCGACCAGCGCGAGCACCGTAGGGCCCGCGCCGGAGATGACCGCGGGGACGCCGTCCGCCCGCAGTCGGTTCACCAGGGCCGCGCTCTCCGGCATCGCGGGGGCCCGGTACTCCTGGTGAAGTCGGTCCTCGGTCGCGGCGAGCAGCAGCTCGGGGCGCCTGGTCAGGGCCTCGACGAGCAGTGCGGCACGACCGGCGTTGGCCGCGGCGTCCACATGGGGGACGGTGCGCGGCAGCAGTCCTCGGGCGGTCTCGGTCAGCACCGGTTTGCCGGGGACGAAGACCACCGGAACGATGGAACCGGCCGGGTCCATGCGGATCGCCCGCGCGGCACCGGTGTCCGTCCACGCGAGGGTGAAGCCGCCCATCAGGCAGGCGGCGACGTTGTCGGGGTGCCCCTCGATCTCGGTGGCCAGTTCCAGCAGCGCCGTCCGGTCGAGCTTCTGCTCCCCGCCTATGGTCACGGCGCGGGCGGCGACGATGCCGGCGCAGATGGCGGCGGAGGAGGAGCCCAGGCCGCGGCCGTGCGGGATGCGGTTGGCGCAGACGATTTCCAGGCCGCGCGGCTGCCCGCCGAGCAGGTCGAAGGCGGCGCGCAGCGAGCGGACGAGCAGGTGGCTCTCGTCGCGCGGGAGGGTGTCGGCGCCCTCACCTGCGATGTCGAGGTGCAGCCCGGAGTCGGCGACACGCACCACGACGTCGTCGTAGAGCCCCAGGGCCAGGCCGAGGGCGTCGAAGCCGGGGCCGAGATTGGCGCTGGTGGCGGGGGTGCGCACCCGGACGGCGGCGGCACGGAACGCGGGACCGGCCATCGCTCGATGACTCTCCTTGGTTGATGCTGCGGTGGTACTGCCCCGGAGCGCCGTGGCACCGAGGTACCCGGCCGGCTCATGGGGTCTGTTCTGACCTGCCCTGCACACCACTGCGTTATGCCGCGGCGAGGGGAGTTGGCTGCCAGCCTATCGAAGGAAGGTTCTGTGGCGACACAGGGCGCACGGGAGGCGCACGATGCGTGTCGCGCGCTACCCCATGCCTCGATGCGCCTTTGCAGCCTTTGCGCTCTTTGCAGTAGGGCGGGTCACCCGGCGTCGACCGCCGTGTGACCCGCACCGTACGCGCGGGACGCGCCCGTCCCGTGGGTTGCCCCTGTTACGCCAGGCCCAGGCGCTCGGCCGCGGCCGACGCGTCGATCGGGACCGTCACCGGCTGCGGCGCGCCGGCCACCGCCCAGTCCGGGTCCTTGAGGCCGTTGCCGGTGACCGTGCAGACGATGCGCTGGCCCGGGTCGACCTTGCCCTGTTCGGCGGCCTTGAGCAGACCGGCGACCGAGGCGGCCGAGGCGGGCTCGACGAAGACGCCCTCCTGCGAGGCCAGCAGCCGGTAGGCGGCCAGGATCTGACGGTCCGTCACCTCGTCGATGAGGCCGCCGGACTCGTCCCGCGCCCGCTCGGCGAACGCCCACGAGGCGGGGTTGCCGATCCGGATCGCGGTCGCGATGGTGTGCGGCTCCTTGACCACCTCACCGCGCACGATCGGCGCGCTGCCGGACGCCTGGAAGCCCCACATCCGCGGGGTGCGCGAGGCGACGGCGTCGGCCGCGTACTCCTGGTAGCCCTTCCAGTACGCGGTGATGTTGCCCGCGTTGCCGACCGGCAGGACGTGGATGTCCGGCGCGTCGCCCAGCATGTCCACGATCTCGAACGCGGCGGTCTTCTGACCCTCGATGCGCACCGGGTTCACGGAGTTCACAAGTGCGACGGGGTAGTTGTCCGACAGGCCCCGGGCCAGCGTCAGGCAGTCGTCGAAATTTCCGTCGATCTGGAGAATCTTGGCCCCGTGGACCAGCGCCTGGCCCATCTTGCCGAGCGCGATCTTGCCCTGCGGGACGAGCACCGCGCAGACCATCCCGGCCCGCACCGCGTACGCCGCGGCCGAGGCGGAGGTGTTGCCGGTGGAGGCGCAGATGACGGCCTTGGCGCCCTCCTCCTTGGCCCGGGTGATGGCCATCGTCATCCCGCGGTCCTTGAAGGACCCGGTGGGGTTGGCACCCTCGACCTTGAGGTGCACCTCGCAGCCCGTGCGCTCGGAGAGCACCTGGGCCGGGACCAGCGGCGTACCGCCCTCCCGCAGGGTGACGACCTCGGTCGTTTCGCTGACCGGCAGCCGGTCGCGGTATTCCTCGATGATCCCGCGCCACTGGCCGTTCGCCCTGGTCACGGTGGGATTGGCAGACATGGGTTCCTTTACTCCCCTTCAACCCGCATGATGCTGGCGACACCGCGGACGGTGTCCAGCTCGCGCAGTGCTCCGACGGTCGACGACAGGGCCGCGTCCGACGCCCGGTGGGTGACGACGACCAGCGACGCCTCTCCGCCCGCCCGTCGCCCGCCGCCACCCTCGGCGGAGGCGCCTACGGCGCCGCAGTAGTGATCCTTTGCCTGCTGGCGGACGGTGTCGATCGACACTCCGTGCTCGGCGAAGACCGTCGCGACCTGCGCGAGGACGCCCGGCTTGTCGGCCACGTCGAGACTGATGTGGTAGCGGGTGACGACGTCGCCCATGGGGCTGACGGGGAGCCGCGTGTACGCGGACTCCCCCGGTCCGGTGGCACCGGCGAGCTTGTTGCGGCAGACCGCGACCAGGTCGCCGAGCACCGCGGAGGCCGTCGGCGCGCCGCCGGCGCCCGGCCCGTAGAACATCAGCTGACCGGCCGCGTCCGACTCGACGAAGACCGCGTTGTACGCCTCGCGCACCGAGGCCAGCGGATGGCTGAGCGGGATCATCGCGGGGTGCACCCGGGCGGTGACGGACGCCCCGTCGGCGGCCCGCTCGCAGATCGCGAGCAGCTTGACCGTGCAGCCCATCCGCTTGGCGGAGGCGATGTCGGCGGCGGTCACCTCGGTGATGCCCTCGCGGTGCACATCGTCGATGGTCACACGGGTGTGGAAGGCGATGCCCGCGAGAATCGCCGCCTTGGCGGCCGCGTCGAAGCCCTCGACGTCGGCGGTCGGGTCGGCCTCGGCGTACCCGAGGGCGGTCGCCTCGTCCAGCGCCTCGGAGTAGCCGGCGCCGCTGCCGTCCATCCGGTCCAGGATGAAGTTGGTGGTGCCGTTGACGATGCCGAGGACGCGGTTGACCTTGTCGCCGGCGAGCGACTCGCGCAGCGGCCGCACCAGCGGGATCGCGCCGGCGACGGCTGCCTCGTAGTAGAGGTCAGCGCCGTGCTTCTCGGCCGCGGCGTGCAGCGCCGCGCCGTCGGCCGCGACCAGTGCCTTGTTCGCCGAGACGACGCTCGCGCCCTGCTCGAAGGCGGTGAGGATCAGGTTGCGGGCGGGCTCGATGCCGCCGATCACCTCGATCACCACATCGATGTCGCCCCGTTTGACCAGCGCGGTCGCGTCCGTGGTGACCAGCTCGGCGGGCACGCCCGCGCGCACCTTGTCCGGACGGCGGACCGCGATGCCGGCGAGCTCCACGGGCGCGCCGATGCGGGCCGTGAGGTCGTCGGCGTGCGTCGTCATGATGCGCGCCACCTCTGAGCCGACCACACCACAGCCCAGGAGCGCCACCTTCAGCGGACGCGTACGCATCATTCGACCTCTGCTTTTCATCGATCCAGCCGTATTTCTTCTTCTTGTCGCACCAGTCTCACCCACCCGGCGGGGCTTTCCGCCCTTCGTCCGGATACCGAGACATTTATTTCATCCGCGCGGTCCGCGCGGAGGTCCTCGTCAGCCGACATCCAACCGCAGGAGATCCTCCTCCGTCTCCCGCCGTACGATCACCCGCGCCGCGCCGTCCGCGACCGCCACCACCGGGGGCCGCAGCGCGTGGTTGTAGTTGCTGGCCATCGACCGGCAGTACGCGCCGGTGGCGGGCACCGCGAGCAGGTCGCCCGGCGCCACGTCCGCCGGCAGGAACGCGTCGCGGACGACGATGTCGCCGCTCTCGCAGTGCTTGCCGACCACCCGCGCGAGCATCGGCGCCGCGTGGGAGGTCCGCGAGGCCAGCACCACGCTGTACTCCGCGTCGTACAGCGCCGTCCGGATATTGTCCGACATTCCGCCGTCCACGGACACATAGGTCCGCAGCCCCTCCAGCGGCTTGACCGTCCCCACCTCGTACAGCGTGAACGCCGTCGGGCCGACGATCGCCCGCCCCGGCTCCACCGACAGCCGCGGCACCCGCAGCCCGGCCGCCTCGCACTCCCGGGAGACGATGTCGCCCAGCGCCTTGGCGATCTCGTGCGGCTCGCGGGGGTCGTCCTCGGTCGTGTACGCGATGCCGAGCCCGCCGCCGAGGTCGATCTCCGGCAGCTCGACGCCGTGCTCGTCGCGCACCTCGGTCAGCAGCCGCACCACGCGTCGCGCGGACACCTCGAACCCGGCCATGTCGAAGATCTGCGACCCGATGTGCGAGTGGATGCCGGTCAGCTCCAGGCTGTCGAGCTTCAGCACCCGCCGCACGGCCTCCGCCGCCTGCCCGTCGGCCAGCGCGATCCCGAACTTCTGGTCCTCGTGCGCGGTCGCGATGAACTCGTGGGTGTGCGCCTCCACGCCGACCGTGACCCGGATCTGCACCCGCTGCCGCTTCCCCAGCCGATCCGCGAGGTGCGCCACCCGCGCGATCTCCTGGAACGAGTCCAGCACGATGCGCCCCACCCCCGCCTCCACGGCACGGGTGATCTCCTCGGTGCTCTTGTTGTTGCCGTGCAGCGCGATGCGCTCCGCCGGCATCCCCGCGTCCAGGGCCGTCGCCAGCTCACCGCCCGAGCACACGTCGAGGTTCAGCCCCTCCTCGCACAGCCAGCGCACCACGGCCCGCGACAGGAACGCCTTGCCCGCGTAGAACACGTCGGCGTCCTCCCCGAACGCCTCCTTCCACGCCCGGCAGCGCGCCCGGAAGTCCGTCTCGTCCAGGAAGTACGCCGGGGTGCCGAACTCCTCGGCCAGCGCGTCGACGTCCAGGCCCCCCACCGTCAGCACGCCGTCGGCGTCACGCCGGACGGTACGCGACCAGATCCGGGGGTCGAGCGCGTTGAGATCGGCGGGCGGGCCCGCGTAGTGGCCCTCCGGTAGGACATCGGCGTAACGGGGCCCGGCGGGGTGTGCGGAACGGCTCATGACGGTGGGGTTCCCCTCAAGGTTTCAGAGGTGTTCTGGGGCGGAGATGCCGAGCAGGCGCAGGCCGTTGGCGAGCACCGTCCCGGTGGCCTCGGCGAGGGCCACCCGGGCGCGGTGAACGGCCGAGGGTTTCTCCTCCCCCACGGGCAGCACCCGGCACCCGTCGTGCCACCGGAAGAACTCCCCCGCCGTCTCCTCCAGATGCCGCACCACCCGCTCCGGCGCCCGGTACCGCGCCGCGGCCTGCACGACGGCGGGGTAGGCGGCGAGGAGGGAGTGGAGGGGCGGGAGGGGGGCAGGGTGCGCGTCGCCGGTGGGAGTGTCCGCCAGGGCCGCCCCCGCGGGTGCGGGGACGTCGGCGGGGACCGGAGGGTTCGGGCCGACGGTCCCCGGAGAAACCGGCGTCGCGGCCACGGACACCGGGCCGGCCTGACCGACCTCACCGGGCCGGCCGACCTCCCCCGGCTCACCGTCGAACCCCAGGTCACGCGCGTACCGCGGCAGCGCCAGCGCCCTCGCGTACGCGTACTGCACCTGGAACCGCGGATTGCTCTCCCGCTGCACCGGCCGCTCGGGCAGCCGCACCGGATCGTGCGCGGCAGGCCGCAACAACGCCCACCGCGCCTCGTCCGGCCCCAGCCGGTCCGCGAGCCGCGCGAACTCCTCCACTCCGGGGGCGGGGGGCGCCACATCAGGAGGAACGGTCCGTTCCCGGGCTTCCCCGGACAGGTGCGGCCGGTCCGGGCCGACGTCCGCCGGGCGGCCCCCGTGCTCCCCGGCTCCGCCGGCGCTTCCTCCCGCCACCGCCGCGTCGATCCGCGTCAGCGCGTCGGCCACGACCAGCGCGCGGGCGGCCGCCACCGCGGGTTCCTCGGACACGGACGCGCGGACGGACTCCGCGCAGGCTCCCCCGCGCGGCGCCCGCCCGCCGAACAGCAACCGCCCGTCCACGCCCGTCTCCCCGTACGCGGCGCCCCTCGCCAGTACCTCGCGCACCAGCGCGGCCTGCGCCCCGTCCCCCAGCGTGAAGTTCAAGAACCCGGGGCCCGCGATCTCCACCCGGGCGATCCCGGCACTGCCGGCCAGCCGCTTCCGCAGGATCTCGGCGACCTCGTGCGCGGGCCGTCCGGCCTCCGCGGCCAGCCGCAGCGCGACGTTCGAGGCGTAGTCCCCGCACCCGGGCCGCGGCGGCCGACGCACCACCACGCGCTCCGGCACCGTCACGGACAGCTCCCCCGCCACCACAGCACCACGCACGGAGCGCAGAACGGTACGGGAGAGTTCAGCCGGGGTCACAGGACAAGCGTAGGCGAGAGGCCCCCCGCCCCCGCGAACGGTTTCGCCCAGTGGACACCACCGCCCCGGCGGGCACCCCGACCACCGACGCCCGGGCCCGACCAGCGGGTCTCCCCCGGTCCGCCGGCCAGCGAGCCTCCCGCGGTCCGGGTCTCCCCTTACTCACGGCCCCGCGTCCCCCTCCGCTGCCGCCCCCTACTACGCCCCCTCGTGCCCCGTACGTCCCGCCCGTCGCCCTTCCCGCACCAGACGCCCCACGGTCCGCACCAGCTCCACCGGCTCGAACGGCTTCGCCAGAAAGGCGTCCACGCCCACCGTCTCCCCGCCGACCATCTCGTCCTCGGTGCACGCACTGACGAGCGCGATCGGGATGTCCGCCGTCCGCGGATCGGACCGCAGCCGCTCCGCGGTGTGCAGACCGTCGAGCCGCGGCATCCCGACATCGAGGGTCACCACATCGGGTCTCACGTGGTGCACGACATCCAGACACTCGGCACCATCAGCCGCGGTCACGACCTCGAAGCCTTCCAGTTCGAGATTGACCCTGATCAACTGCCGGATCGCCCTGCTGTCATCCACAACAAGGATCCGACCGGACAAGCCAGGCACACTCCGAGCCTAGGCCCCCACCCCCGCCACGTCCCGGCTTTCCTCCCCTTCCGCCCCCATCAGGCGAACCTTCCCCGACCCCCGTCCCCCTCCCCCCCCCCTGCGCTAGCCCGCCCTCCCCACCATGGTCATGAACACCCCTCCGAAGCTGGTAGGGTTCTACCCGTCGCCGCAAACAACAGCGACAACGCCCCCGTAGCTCAGGGGATAGAGCAACGGCCTCCGGAGCCGTGTGCGCAGGTTCGAATCCTGCCGGGGGCACTCGCTTCCTCACCTCCCAAAGTTGGGATGTGACCAGGGCGGATGCCGATAGAGAAGAGCGGGAATCAGTCTCACTGACTCCCGCTCTTTCTCGTTGTCTCTCAGTGTTCGCGACACACCTCCGACACACGTGTCAGGGCGCGTCGCCCTCCTCATCGCCGACCGGTACTCGGCATACCTCCGGAAAGATCGGCACGTCGGTCCTGCTCCACGCTGCGCCCGCGCTGATCCGGGGGATGGCCGAGACGACCGGCATACCTGTCCTGTCCGGCCGTGGCACGGGCAGCAGCAACTCGACACGGCTCACAGCCCGTGCTCGTCCATCAACCGCATCAGGTTCCGCTTGCGCTTCTGGGTGGCGCGCAGTTCGGTGACGTACGTGGTGAACTCGTCCGCCGTGCCCAGACGGCGGTGGCAGTCGCGGATGCTCAGCGGCAGGCTGACGAGCTGCTCGTAGACGGCGTTGCCGGTCTGCCGGGTGAGGGGCTCGGTCAGGCGGAGGTGGACGCCGAGGCTGTCGGCGGGGCGGTCGGCGCGGGCCAGGTCGGCGAGGGTGAGCCACTGCCGGTCGTGGGCACCGTGTTCGGTGGCGGCTCGCCAGGCGGCGTCGGTGTCCTTGTCGTCGAGCAGGGCGTCGACCAGGACGGGGCCGCCGTTCCCGCCCTTCTGCCGCTGCCCCGCGTCGGTGCGCAGCAGGGCCAGCGCCCCCGCGCGTTCGGCCTGCCAGCAGTCGGCCGCGCGGGCGGCGACCACCGAGTCGATGTCGCGTCCCGCCTTGGCCAGGCGCTCCATCAGGTACTTTTCGGCCCAGCCGGTGCGGTTGGCCCGCCATGCCCCGATCGCCGGTTTCCGCGAGGCGGCCATCCCCCGTTCGCCGAGGATGTCCTCGTAGTCGAGGGGGTCGATGCCGGTGACGTCGTTGGTGTCGTCGAGTACATGGCCGATCAGCCAGTGCGCGAGTTCCTCCGGGTCGGGGCGCGCCGCGCGGCAAGCGTCGTGGTGGGCGTCGGCGAGGCCGGTGCCGACCTGCCCGAGCCATCCGTCGGAGTCGTCGACGCTCTCCGCCGCTTCGGCCAGCAGCCGCATGGCCTCCCGCGCCAGGACGACGGCCTCGGCGGCGCGGCCCGAGCCGGTCAGCGCCCTGAGGTTCGCCTCGGTGAGACCGTCCACGTCGTTCCTCCCGGCTCCGGTCCTGCTCGTGACGGCGGTCGGCCTACGGCCGCCGGCCGGGCCGGTCCGGCGTTCTGCCGGGAGGTCACCGGTCCGGGCGGACGCTGCCCAGCCAGAGGGTGTCCCGGGCCCGGGTCATGGCGACGTAGAGGCGGCTGCGGGCCAGGTTGTGGCGTTCGCGGGTGGCGGAGTGGTGGGCGCTGGTGGCGCCCGGGGCGGGGGTGGTGGGAGGTTTCAGGGCCTCGTCGTGGCGCGGAAGGTAGACGTGTTTGAAGTCGAGTCCCTTGGCGCGGGTGTAGCTGCCGAGTTTGACGGCGTCCACGGGGGTGCCGTCGTAGTCCTCCAGGAGGCGGACGGGTATGCCGTTCCGCGTGAGCAGCCGCTTGTAGTGGGTGATGCTCTGCACGGTGGGGCACAGCACGGCCGAGCCCGCCAGGTCGGCGGCGCCCTGAAGGGCGGCGACCAGTGCGCCGTCGTGCGCGTCGAGGGTCGGCAGGGCCGCCCGGGTGACGGTGCCCTCGTGGCCGGTCAGCTCCACCTCGCGGGCGCCCTTTCCGGAGGTGCCGTCCAGGTCGTCGAAGGTGACGTCGGCGACGACCTCCTGGGCCGTGGTGAGGATCTGCGGGGCGTTGCGGTAGTTGACGGACAGGACCTGGCCGCGGTCCCCGCGGATGTCCACGCCGATCTCGGACAGCCGGAACCCGCCCGGGTGGACGGACTGCTGGCCGTCGCCGATGAGCAGCAGTCCGTCCGGTGCGTCGCCGACCAGGGCGTGCAGCATCTGCACCCCGACCTGGGTGAGGTCCTGGGCCTCGTCGACGATCACCGAGGTGTACGGGGAGGACTCGGGTGACCTGCGCAGTTCGGCGAGGGCCAGGGTGAGCACGTCCTGGAAGTCGTGCACCCGGGCCGCCCTGCGGATCTCCTCGTACGTCTCGTGGAGGACCCATACGGCCTCGCGGTCCGCCCGCTGCGGGACGGTGCCGCGTCCGCGTCCGCGGCGCGGCAGGGTGGCGTAGGCGGCGAACTCGGTGATCCCGCGCCCCTTGATGACGTACTCGATCTCGTCCTGCCAGTAACGCGCCTCGGGAACCAGGTCGTTGAGCCGGCTGTCCCTGCCCACCCGGGCCCAGGCGCGGTTGAAGCAGGTACGTGCCTTGTCCCCGTCCAGACGCACCGGAACACCCCGGTCGCGCAGGAACTCCCGGGTGAAGCGGTAGAGGCTGCGGAAGTCCACCCGGTCGCAGACGTAGGGGGCCATGGTGCGGAGGAAGGTGTCCTGCACCCGCGGCAGGTTCTTGGCGAACGTGACGTAGAGGACGCGTCCGGTGGTGCGTTGTGCCAGGTGGGCGGCGCGGTGCAGGCCGACGACGGTCTTGCCCGTGCCGGCCGGGCCGCTGATGCGGGCCGGGCCCGCCCAGTTCCGGCGGACCAGGGCGAGTTGGTCGGGCGCCAGGAACATCATCCAGTTCTCGATGGGGGCGTCCCGGGCCTCTCGCAGTGCCTGGTCCTCGACGGCGGCGAGGGTGAACAGCCCGTCCGCCCTGTCGCGTCGCGCCGCCGGCCGTGGGGTCGCGGGGGTGTGCTGTCCGCTGCCGAGCCGCACCGGTGTGTACGCCGGGAAGGCGCGTTCCAGGTGTTCCGCGACGGCCCGCGCCTGTGCCGGCTGGAGGCGCCGCCGCTCGGCCACCAGGGCGGGGACGAGGTTCCTGCCGTCGAGGAGACGGAGCTGCCCTTGCTGTGTGTCGACGCCGTCCTGTGTGGTGAGGACCCGCAGCGCGCGGACCGCGACCGGGACCAGTCCCAGGTCCGCCGCCGACCGGGCCACGGCGCGGACCGCCGTCGCCAGTGCGGGGTCGTCCTCCTCGATCGCGGCGGCGGATCGCCCGTCCCGCGCGGGCATGCCGACGACGAACACCCCGCCGGGCCCGATCAGCAGGACGTCGGCGCCGGGGGCGCCGGTCCGGCGGCGCGGCCAGGACCGGTCCACCAGGACGTGCCAGTGGAGTGCGGTCAGGGCCAGGAGCCGGCCGGCGACCTGTTGCTGTCCCTCGTCCGCCTCGGGCCAGTGCCGCGCCGCCAGGGCGCGCGCCACCTGCCAGGTTTCGTTGAGCCGTCGTTCCTGTGCCCGCAGCTCCTGCGCACGGCGTGAGATCCTCTCCGGCCCGGACGTCATCAAGCCTCCGCTCCCCCGCTTTCCGTTCGTCAACGGTCTGTTGAGGGTAGGCCGGTCGGCGCACGATGACGAGAGGGCCGCCGGAGGCCGGGACCCGCCCGGCCGGCCCGCGCACCGGAGGCCGGGCGCCGTCGGCCGGCCCGCCCCCTTCGACGGGACCGGGCCGGGCCGCCCCGCGGTGTCAGCCGTCCAACCGCACCGGAAGCGAGTCGATCCCGTAGACGATCGACAGTTTGCGGAAGCTCAGTTCCTCGGGGGCGACGGCGAGGCGCATGGCGGGGAAGCGGCGGACGAGGGCGGGGTAGGCGGCGCGCAGTTCCATGCGGGCCAGTTCCGCGCCGACGCAGCGGTGGATTCCGTAGCCGAAGGCGAGGTGGGAGGGGACGTTGCGGGTGGGGTCGAACTTCTCCATGTCGGGGCCGAGTCCGCCGTCCCGGTCGGCGCCGCTGAGCGAGCAGAGCACGACGTCGCCGGCGGCGATGTGTACTCCGCCGATCTCCATGTCCTCGCGGGCGAAGCGCGGGAAGGCGACCTGGACGACGGTGAGATAGCGCAGCAGTTCCTCGACATAGCCGTCGACCGCTTCGTCGCCGTCCTTGAGGGCCGCGAAATGCTCCGGGTCCTGGAGGAGGACGAGCGCGCCGAGGGCGAGCATGCTGGCGGTGGTCTCGAATCCGCCGGTGAGGACGCCGTCGGCGAGGCCCGCGAGTTCCTCGTCGCTGACCGAGTCGCCGTGTTCCTTGACAATCATGCCGAGGAGGCCGTCGCCCGGGTTCTCCCGCTGTTTCTTGACGACGTCGCGGAAGTAGGAAAGGGACTCGGATATCGCGCCGAACGAGGCGTTGGCGCCGCTGAAGAGGTCGAAGCGGGCGGCGCTGAGGCGCTCGAAGTCCTCGCGGTCCTCGTAGGGGACGCCGAGCAGTTCGCAGATGACCAGGGAGGGAATGGGCAGCGCGAAGGAGTGGACGATGTCCACCGGTTCGCCGTTCCTGCCCGCGCGTTCCATGGCGTCGAGGCGTTCTTCGACGATCTCGTGAATGCGCGGCGTCAGGCGGTTGAGCCGGCGCATGGTGAATTCCGGGGTGAGCAGCCGCCGCAGGCGGGTGTGCACGGGCGGGTCGGAGAATCCGAGGCCGCCGGGATTCTGGTCCTCGCCCGCGCCGGCCTTGCCGACGAGATTGGTGAAGTCCGAGCTGAACGCGTTGCCCTTGCCGAGGACGGCCTTCGCCTCCTCGTATCCGGTGACGAGCCAGACATTGGCGGAGATGGGGACGGGCAGTCTGCTGATCGGCTCCTTCTCCCGGACGGTCGCCAGTTCGCGCACGGGGTCGAGCCCGTCGCGCCGCAGCGGCATCAGGACAGAGTCGGGCAAGAAAGACATCCGAGACAGGTCGAAGCCTTTCTTTCTCGTTCTCGCCAGATACAGCCGCCCGGCCCAGGCGATGATCCGGGAACGGAGAGTCGTCATAGCGCTCCTACTGCCTTTCGTCGAGGAGGACGTCACCCGCGTCCGGCACCCCGGAGGGGCCGAGGAGGCGCGAGGCGTCCGCTCGGCGCACACGGATGTGTCGTGGTCAAAGCCCCTCGCTCGCGGTGGCCATGACGGAAGCCATGGCGTCGACCCGTTCGCCCGGTCACCCGGTCCCCCGCATCCAGCGTGACGAGATCGGCCTTGTTCGTTATGGGCGAGTTTACAAACTGCCTCTGATACTGCCGAGGGACGAACGGCCCTGGGGTACATCGGGGATCTCCCGGGAATTTCCCCTGGGGCGCACGGGACGGCGTACGCCCCACGAGGCAGTAGATTCCCCTGCATTCAGACCTTTTGCCATTAACTGACCGTTTTGCCCGCTGTTCTCATGGGACTTCACACGCCCTCCGTACCGAAATCCCGGCACGCCCCCGGGAGACACCACCCCTCCCAAAACCCTCCATACCCGCTCATACCGCCCGCGACTTGCTACGTTCCCTGCCATGACGGCAACGGCCCCGACCCCGGGAGCGCCCCCGCCCGCGATGC
>NZ_JCANQV010000161.1:0-13717 GCF_059553635.1 Candidatus Streptomyces philanthi | reverse complement strand
GCAGGGCGACACCGCGTCTGGCGGGCGTCGAGGCCCGGCAGGAGTGGATGGGCATCGACACCGCGAAGTTCGACCTGTCGGTCGAGTTCCGGGAGTGCGACGGTGACGGCGGCCTCGAAGGCATCGTCATCTACAGCACGGACCTCTTCGACGGCAGCACCGTCGAGGCCCTGCTCACCCGTCTCGAACGGCTGCTGTCCGCCGCCGTCCACCGGCCCGACGACCGGCTCACCGCGCTTCCCGTGCTCGCCGCGGACGAGCGGCAGCGCGTCCTCGTGGAGTGGAACGCCACCGAGCGGCCCCTTCCCGCCCGTTCCGTCGCCGACGCGTTCCGGCTCCAGGCCGGGCGGACCCCGGACGCCCCCGCCGTCGTCCTCGGTACGGACCGGCTGTCGTACGCGGAGCTCGACGCCCGCTCCGACCGGCTCGCCCACCGTCTGCTCGCCCTCGGGGCCGGCCCGGAGTCCCGGGTCGTCCTCGCCCAGGACCGCTCGCTCGACCTCGCGGTCTCGCTGCTGGCCGTGCTCAAGGCGGGCGCGGTGTATGTGCCGCTGGACATCCGGTACCCGGCCGAGCGGATGCGCTGGATCGTGCGGGAGACCGACGCCGCCCTCGTCCTGACCGACGCCGCCTTCGACGGTGTGGACTTCGGCCCCGGCGTGCCCACGTTGCGGGCCGGCGAGACGGACCACGGCCCCGACGCGCCGCCCGCCGTGACGACCGCGCCGGACCAGCTGGCGTACCTCATGTTCACGTCCGGCACCACGGGCACCCCCAAGGGCGTCGCCGTCACCCACGCCGATGTCGTCGCCCTGGCCACCGACCGGAACTTCGCCGGCGGCGCGCACGAGCGGGTGCTGGTGCACTCCCCGCAGGCGTTCGACGCGTCGACCTACGAGTGGTGGACCCCGCTCCTCAACGGCGGCACCGCCGTCCTCGCCCCGCCCGGGGACCTGGAACTCACCACCCTCGGTGACACCGTCGCCGCGCACCGGGTGACCGCGCTGTGGCTCACCGCCGGCCTGTTCCGCCTGGTCGCCGACGAGTCCCCGCGCCTGCTGGCCGGGGTCCGCGAGGTGTGGACGGGCGGCGACGTCGTCCCGGCCGCGTCCGTGCGGCGCCTGCGCGCGCACGTCCCCGGCCTCACCGTCGTCGACGGGTACGGCCCGACCGAGACCACGACCTTCGCGACCTGCCACCGGATGCCCGCGGCACAGCCCCTCCCGGAGACGGTGCCGATCGGCCGCCCCCTGGACAACATGCGCGTCTACGTCCTGGACGAGGGCCTGCGCCCGGTGCCGCCCGGCACCCCCGGCGAGCTGTACGTGGCGGGCGCGGGTGTGGCACGCGGCTACTGGAAGCGGCCCGGCCTGACGGCCGAGCGGTTCGTGGCCTGCCCGTACGGCGCCGAGGGCGCCCGTATGTACCGCACCGGTGACCTGGTGCGGTGGACCAGGGAGGGCACGGTCGAGTTCCTGGGCCGCGCCGACGACCAGGTCAAGGTCCGTGGTTTCCGTATCGAACTCGGCGAGATCGAGACGGAGCTGGCCCGGAACCCGGAGGTGGCGCAGGCCGCCGCCATGGTCCGCGAGGACCGCCCCGGCGACAAGCGCATCGTCGGCTACCTGGTGGCCGACGGCGACCTCGACACCGGTGCGGTGCGCGAGCGGCTGAAGGCCGCGCTGCCCGACTACATGGTTCCCGGCGCGCTCGTCGTCCTCGACGCGCTGCCGCTGACCGCCAACGGGAAGGTCGACCGGGCCGCGCTGCCCGCCCCCGCCCAGGAGGCACCCGAGGGCCGCGCCCCGCGCACCCCGGCCGAGGAGGCGCTGTGCGCGCTCTTCGCCGAGGTGCTGGGCACCGACCGCGTCACCATCGACGACAGCTTCTTCGACCTGGGCGGCCACTCCCTCCTCGCCACCCGGCTCACCAGCCGTATCCGTACGGTCCTGGGCGCCGAGGTCACCATCCGTACCCTCTTCGAGCACCCCACCGTCGCCGGACTGGCCGTATGCCTGACCGGGGTGGCCACCGCGCCGGAGCGGCCGAAGCTGACCGTGGCGGCCCGGCGCCCCGCCGAGATCCCGCTCTCCTTCGCCCAGCGCCGGCTGTGGTTCCTCAACCGCTTCGAGGACGGCGGCGCCACGTACAACATGCCGCTCGCCCTGCGGCTCACGGGCCCCCTGGACCGCGACGCGCTGCGCGCCGCGCTCGCGGACCTGGTCGCACGGCACGAGCCGCTGCGCACCGTCTTCCCCGAGCAGGACGGCACTCCGTGGCAGGCGGTGCTCGACACGGAGGCGGCCGTGCCCGCGATGCCGGTGGTCACCGTGGACGAGGCGGAGTTGGACGACGCCCTCGCCCGCGCCTCCGCGGACGGGTTCGACCTGCGGACGGAGATGCCGTTCAGGGCCACCCTGTTCGCCCTCGGCGATGACGAGCACGTCCTGCTGATGCTCCTGCACCACATCGCCGGTGACGGCTGGTCGGTGACCCCGCTCGCCCGCGACCTGGCCGCCGCCTACGAGGCCCGCCGCTCCGGTGGCGCCCCCGAACGGCCGCCGCTTCCCGTGAGCTACGCGGACTACACCCTGTGGCAGCGGGACCTGCTCGGGGACGAGAGTGACCCCGCCAGCCTGGCGGCGCGGCAGGTAGCCCACTGGCGGGACGCCCTGGACGACCTGCCGGAGGAGCTGGACCTGCCCACCGACCGGCGGCGTCCGGCGGTCTCCGGGCACCACGGCGACGTCGTGCCGTTCCGGCTCGGCGCCGACCTGCACGCCCGGTTGGACGCCCTGTCCCGGCAGAGCGGCACCAGCATGTTCATGGTCGTACAGGCCGGGCTCGCGGCGCTGCTGACCCGGCTCGGCGCGGGCACCGACATCCCGATCGGTACCGCCGTCGCCGGCCGTACCGACGACGCCCTCGACGACCTGGTCGGCTTCTTCGTCAACTCGCTGGTCCTGCGGACCGACACGTCCGGCGACCCCACGTTCCGTGAGCTGCTGGAGCGGGTCCGTACCACCGACCTGGCGGCCTACGCGCACCAGGACGTGCCGTTCGAGCGGCTGGTGGAGGTCCTCAACCCCGCCCGCTCCCTCGCCCGGCACCCCCTCTTCCAGGTCATGCTGGACTTCCAGAACGCCCCCGAGCCGCGACTGGAATTCGCCCGGCTCACCGCCCGGCCGCACCATGTCGGCGTCACCACCGCCAAGTTCGACCTCTCGTTCAACATCGGCGAGCGACGGACGGCGGACGGCCTTCCCGAGGGCATCGAGGGCATCGTCCAGTACAGCACCGAGCTGTTCGACCGGAGCACGGCCGAGGCCCTGGGCCGCCGGCTGACCGCCCTGCTCGACCAGGCGGTGGCGGCGCCCGACGCGCCGATCACCGGCCTCGACGTCCTGGAGCCGGACGAACGGCGGCGGGTCCTCACGGACTGGAACCACACCGCGGAACCGACCCCGGACACCACCCTCGTCCAGCGGTTCGCGGAGCGCGCGGCCGCCGCCCCGGAGCACACCGCCGTCGTCAGCGGCGGCACCCGGCTCGGCTACGCCGAACTGGACGCGCGCGCCAACCGGCTGGCCCGGCTGCTCGCCGGCCGCGGCATCGGCCCCGAGGACCGGGTCGCCGTCGTCCTGCCCCACAGCACGGACACGGTCACCGCCCCCCTCGCCGTCCTCAAGGCGGGCGCCGCCTACCTGCCGATCGACCCCGAGTACCCGGCCGACCGCATCGCCTACATGCTCGACGACGCCGCGCCCCGCCTGGTGCTCACCACCACGGCGGTCGCGAAGGGCCTGCCGGCAGGCGTGCCGGCCCTGGCGCTCGACCACCCGGACACCACGGCGCTGCTCGCCCGCCACCGGGACGACGCGCTCGACGACGGCGACCGCGTCCGGCCGCTGACGCCGCGCCACCCCGCGTACGTCATCTACACCTCGGGATCGACCGGCCGCCCCAAGGGCGTCGTGATCGAGCACCGTTCCCTCGGCGACTACCTGGCCTGGGCGACCACGGCGTACGACGGCGCGCGGGGCACGGCCGTGCTGCACTCGCCGATCTCCTTCGACCTGTCGGCCACCACCCTGTGGGTGCCGCTCCTCGCGGGCGGCACGGTGTGGGTCGGCCCGCTGGAGGAGTACGCCCCCTCGGGCGCGGACCGCTGCGCCTTCCTCAAGGCCACCCCCAGCCACCTCGCCCTGCTGGACGAACTCCCGGACGCCCTCGCGCCCACCGCCGAACTCGTCCTGGGCGGCGAGGCCCTGCGCGGCGAGGACATCGCCGCGCGGCGCCACCGCTACGGCACGGCCACCGTCATCAACTCCTACGGCCCCACCGAAACGACGATCAGCGCCACCGAGTACCGGGTGCGCCCGACCGACGACCTTCCCTCCGGCCCGCTGCCGATCGGCCACCCCCTGCCCAACACCCGTACATATGTGCTGGACGAGGGGCTGCGGCCGGTCCCGCCGGGAGTGACCGGCGAGCTGTACCTCGCGGGCACCGGACTGGCGCGCGGCTACCTGGGACGTCCCGGGCTGTCCGCGGAACGCTTCGTGGCCTGCCCCTACGGCGGGCCGGGCGAGCGGATGTACCGGACCGGCGACCTGGTGCGGTGGCGCGCGGACGGTGAGCTGGAGTTCGTCGGGCGCGCCGACCACCAGGTCAAGATCCGCGGCTTCCGCATCGAACTCGGCGAGATCGAGGCCGCTTTCGCCGCGCACCCCGCCGTCGCCCGCTGCGTGGTCGTCGTCCGCGAGGACCGCCCCGGCAACCGGAGGGCCGTCGCCTACGTCGTACCGCGCGACGGCCGTGACACCGACCCGGCCGCACTGCGCCGGTACGTGTCCGACGCGCTGCCCGACTACATGGTGCCCGCGGCGATCGTCCCGCTGGAGCGGCTGCCCCTCACCCGTAACGGCAAGGTCGACCACCGGGCCCTGCCCGCACCGGACTTCGGCGCGGCCGTCTCCGGCCGGGCGCCGCGCACCCCGGCCGAGGAGGCGCTGTGCGCGCTGTTCGCCGGGGCGCTGGATCTGGAGACCGTCGGCGTCGGCGACAGCTTCTTCGAGCTGGGCGGCGACAGCATCGTCTCCATCCAACTTGTCGCCGCGGCCCGCAAGGCCGGTTGGGAGATCACGCCCAAGGAGGTCTTCCAGCACAAGACCGTGGAAGCCCTCGCCCAGGTCGCGCGCCGTGCCGCACCGGCCGCCGGTGAGGCCCCGGACGCGGGCATCGGCGAGGTGCCGCTGACGCCCATCATGCACCGCCTCCTCCAGCGCGGGGACGGCTCCGCGAGCGTCAACCAGGCCACCGTGCTCCAGGTCCCGGCGGGCATGCGGCAGGACGACCTGACCGCCGCGCTCCAGGCCGTCCTGGACCACCACGACGCCCTGCGCGCCCGCCTCGTACGACGCGACGACCACGCGTCCCTGCACATCGGCGAACCCGGCGGCGTACGCGCCGAGAACCTGCTGCGGCGGGTGGAGGCCGGCGGCCTCGACGGCGCCGACCTGCGGGAGGCCCTGCGCACCGAGACGCTCGCCGAGCGCGCGCGCCTCGTTCCCGAGAACGGGGTGATGGTGCGTGCGGTGTGGTTCGACGCGGGTGGGGTTCGGCCGGGTCGTCTTCTGCTGGTTCTGCATCATCTGGTGGTTGATGGTGTGTCGTGGCGGATTCTGCTGCCGGATCTGAGGGTGGCGTGGGAGGCCGTGGCCGCGGGTGGTGTTCCTGTGCTTCAGGCGACGGGGACGTCGTTGCGGTCGTGGGCGCGTCGTCTGGTGGAGGAGGCGCCCGGCCGGCGGTCGGAGCTTTCGTTGTGGCGGGAGATGGCCCAGGGGCCGGATGTTCCGTTGACGGAGGTGGCTTTCGATCCTCGAAGGGATCTGACGGGGACGTTGCGTCATGTGACGTTGCGGCTTCCGTCGGATGTCACGGATGCGGTGCTGACGCGGGTTCCGGCCGTGTACCACGCGGGTGTGAACGATGTGCTGCTGGCCGGTCTGGCGTTGGCGGTGGCGGACTGGCGCCGCAGCCGTGGCCGGTCTGGTGGCGGTGGTCTGCTGCTGGATCTGGAGGGGCATGGCCGTGAGGACTGCTTCGAGGGTGTCGACCTGTCGCGGACGGTCGGTTGGTTCACCAGCCTCTATCCCGTGCGTCTGGACCTGGAGGGCATGGACGTCGCGGACGCCCTGTCCGGTGGTCCCGAGGCGGGGACGGTCTTGAAGTACGTCAAGGAGCGGTTGCGTTCGCTGCCGGACAACGGCCTCGGTTACGGCTTGCTGCGGTATCTGGACGAGGAGTCGTCCGCCCAGCTGGCGGGTGCCGTGCGGCCGCAGGTCGGTTTCAACTACCTCGGCCGTTTCGCCGCCACCACCGACACCACCGGAACCGACTGGGCCGTGGCGCCCGAGTCCGACGCGCTGTCCGGCACCCATGCCGCCGCGCACACCCCCGCCGCCCACGCGGTGGACATCAACGCGCAAACCGTGGACGAGGCGGACGGTCCCACACTGACCGCCACCTGGTCCTGGCCCGCCGCACTGCTGCCCGAGCACGAGGTGCGCGCACTGGCCGGGAACTGGTTCCGGGCGCTGGAGGCCCTGACCCGCCACGCCGAAGACCCGGAAGCCGGGGGGCACACCCCCTCAGACCTTGACCTGGTGTCGCTCTCCCAGGACGACATCGACCAGCTGGACGCGGAATGGGGACTGTGAGAATGAGCAAGCCTGGACTTGAGGACGTACTGCCGCTTTCGCCTCTGCAGGAGGGCCTTCTCTTCCACGCGCTGTACGACGAGCAGGCGCTGGACGTCTACACCGTGCAGCTGGCCTTCGACCTGGAGGGACCGTTCGACGCCGACGCCATGCGCGCCGCCGTGCGGACCCTGCTGCGCCGCCACGCCAACCTGCGCGCCGGCTTCCTCCACGAGAAGCTGAACAACCCCGTACAGATCATCCCGCGCGAACTCCCCCTGCCCTGGGAGGACATCGACCTCACCGACCTGCCGGAGGAGGACCGCCGCCGCGCGCTCGACGAGCTGATGGCCGCCGACCGCACCCGCCGCTTCATCCCCTCCAAGCCGCCGCTGCTGCGCTTCACCCTCGTACGCCTCGGCGCCGACCGGTTCCGGCTGATCCTCACCCATCACCATCTGCTGCTGGACGGCTGGTCGATGCCGGTGCTGCTCGGTGAGCTGTTCCGGCTCTACGAGAGCGCGGGCGACGACAGCGCGCTGCCGCCGGTCACCCCGTACAAGAAGTACTTCGTCTGGCTGGCGAAGCAGGACCGCTCCCGGGCCGAGGCCGCCTGGCGGGACGCGCTGGCCGGCGTCGACGAACCGGCGCTGCTCGCCCCGGCGGGCGAGGCGGGCCGCACCCCCGTGGGGCAGGAGCAGTACCTCCTGGAACTGCCCGAGCGGACCACCGAGCAGCTCGGGGACCTCGCCCGCCGGCACGGCCTGACCATGAACACCCTGCTCCAGGGCGTGTGGGGCCTGCTGCTCGGCCGGCTCACCGGCCGGGACGAGGTCGTGATCGGCGGCGCGGTCTCCGGCCGCCCGCCGGAGATCGACGGCATCGAGCGCATGGTGGGCCTGTTCATCAACACCCTGCCGGTACGGGTGCGGCTCGACCCCGCCGCTTCCCTGCTGGACACCCTGGGCCGGCTCCAGGAACAGCAGGCCGAACTGATGCCGTACCAGCACATCAGCCTCGCCCGCGTCCAGCGGCAGCTCGGGGTCGGGGAACTCTTCGACACCGTCGCCGTGTTCGAGAACTACCCGATGGACGCGAGCGCGACGCGCGCCGAGATCGGCGGCGTGCGGGTACGCGATGTGCACGGGCGGGACGCCACGCACTACCCCCTCACCCTCGCCGGCCTCCCCGGAAAGTCCCTCACCCTGCGGCTGAGCTACCGCCCCGACGTCCTCGACGCCGACGCCGTGCGCGGACTCGCCGAGCGGCTGCGGGCCCTGTTCACCACCCTCGCCGAGGAACCGCACCAGCTCCTGGGCCGCATCGACGCGCTCGGCGCCGACGAACGACTCCGGCTGCTCACCATGGGCGCCGGCACCCCCGCGCCGAAGGCGCTCACCCTGCCCGCGCTGTTCGAGGCCCAGGTGGCGCGGGCACCCGAGGCCGACGCCCTCGTCGGGGAACACGGCACCCTCTCGTACGCCGGGCTGAACGACCGGGCCAACCGGCTCGCCCGGCTGCTGATCGCGCGCGGCATCGGCCCGGAGGACGTGGTGGCGCTGCCGCTGCGCCGCTCCGTGGAGATGGCCGTCGCCACCCTGGCCGTCACCAAGGCCGGCGCCGCCTACGTCCCGGTCGACCCGGACTACCCGGCCGAACGCGTCGCCTACATGCTGAACGACTCCCGGCCCCGGCTCGTCGTCACCGTGCGGGAGGTGGCCGCCGGCCTCACGGCGCCCGCCGAGGTGCCGCTCCTGGTCACGGACGACCCGGACACGGCGGCGGAGCTGGACCGGGCCGACGGCACGGACCCGGACGACCAGGACCGTACGGCCCCGCTGCGGCCCGCCCACCCCGCCTACGTGATCTACACCTCGGGCTCCACGGGCCGCCCCAAGGGCGTCGTCGTCCCGCACGCCGGACTCGCCGCGTTCCGCGCCGCGCTGATCGAGCGGTTCGCCGTCAGCGCCGGGGGCCGGGTGCTGATGGCGGCGTCACCGAGCTTCGACGCGTCGGTGCTCGACCTGTGCACCGCGCTGACGACCGGCGCCGCACTCGTCGTCCCCCCGCCCGGCCCCCTCGCCGAGGAGGCCCTGGC
Organism: Candidatus Streptomyces philanthi; assembly: GCF_059553635.1. Classification (NCBI taxonomy): domain Bacteria; kingdom Bacillati; phylum Actinomycetota; class Actinomycetes; order Kitasatosporales; family Streptomycetaceae; genus Streptomyces; species Candidatus Streptomyces philanthi. The sequence goes on along the minus strand of NZ_JCANQV010000161.1, from coordinate 4,918 downwards.
GGACGTGCTGGAGCGGCGCCGCGTCACCCACGCCCTCGTCCCGCCCGCCGCGCTGGCGAGCGTCCCGCCGGTCGACCTGCCGCACTTCTCGACCCTGATCGTCGGCGGTGACGCCTGCTCCGCCGACCTGGTGCGGCGCTGGGCCCCGGGGCGGCGCATGGTCAACGCGTACGGCCCCACCGAGTCCACGGTGATGGCCACCACCAGCGGCCCGCTGACCGCCGACGGTGGCATCCCGCCGATCGGCCGGCCCGTCACCGGCACCACCGTCTACGTCCTCGACGGCGCCCTGCGCCCCGTCCCCGAGGGCGTGCCCGGCGAGCTGTACATCGCCGGCGCCGGAACCGCGCGTGGCTACCTGGACCGGCCGGGCCTGACGGCCGAACGGTTCGTGGCCTGCCCGTTCGACGCGCCGGGCACGCGGATGTACCGCACCGGCGACCTCGTCCGCCGCACCGCCGACGGCGACCTGGAGTTCGTCGGCCGCGCCGACGACCAGGTCAAGGTCCGCGGCTTCCGCATCGAACTCGGCGAGATCGAGACCGTACTGGCCCGCCACGACGGCGTACGGCAGGCCGCCGTCGTCGCCCGGGAGGACCAGCCCGGCCTCAAGCGCCTCGTCGCCTACACCGTGGGACCCGCCGACGGCACCGAACTGCGGGCCCACATCGCCGCCTCACTGCCCGAGTACATGGTGCCCGCGGCCTTCGTCACCCTCGGCGAACTGCCGCTGATGCCCAACGGCAAGCTGGACCGCAAGGCCCTGCCCGCCCCCGACTTCACGTCCGCCTCCGGCAGCCGGCCGCCGAAGACGGAGACCGAGGCGACCCTGTGCCGCCTCTTCGCCGACGTCCTGGGACTGCGCGAGACCGGCGCCGAGGACAGCTTCTTCGACCTCGGCGGCGACAGCATCATGTCGATCCAGCTCGTCTCCCGCGCCCGCAAGGCCGGACTGACCCTCACCCCGCGCGAGATCTTCGAACACCGCACCCCGGAGGCACTGGCCGCCCGCATCGACGCGGCCGTACGGCAGCAGGACGACACCACCCCGGAACGCCCGGCGGCCACCGGCACCGTCCCCGCCACCCCGATCGTGCGCTGGCTCGCCGAACAGGGCGGCCCCGTCGACGGCTTCCACCAGACCGCGCTGCTGCGCCTGCCCGCCGGGACCGACCCGGCACACCTCACCACCGCGCTGCGCGCCCTCCTCGACCACCACGACGCCCTCCGCGCCCGGCTCGTCCGCGACGGCGGCGCCTGGTCCCTCGACATCCCCGCGCCCGGCACCGTCGACGCGGACCGCTGCCTGCGCCGCGTCGACGTACGCGGCCTCGACGACGACGCCCTGCGCGCCGCCGTCCGCCGCCACGGCACGGAAGCGGTGGCCGGCCTCGCCCCCGAGAACGGCACCATGGTGCGCGCCGTGTGGTTCGACGCGGGACCCGAGCGGCCCGGACGGCTGCTGCTCGCCGTCCACCACCTCGTCGTCGACGGAGTGTCCTGGCGCATCCTGCTGCCCGACCTGCGGGCGGCCTACGAGGCGGCCGCCGGCGGCCGCGCACCGGAACTCGACCCGGTCGGCACCCCGCTGCGCGCCTGGGCACTGGCCCTCACCGAGGAGGCGGAACGCCGCACCGGTGAACTGGACCTGTGGCACGAGGTGGCGCACAGCGCGGACACCCCGCTCACCACCCGCGCCTTCGACCCGGCCCGCGACACCATGGCGAACGCCCGGCACCTCACCGTGACGCTGCCCGCCGACGCCACCTCCGCCGTCCTGCGGACGGTCCCCGCCGCGTACCACGCCCACATCAACGACGTCCTCCTCACCGCCCTGGCCGTCGCCGTCGCGGAGCGGCGCGGGAACGGCTCCCGCGTCCTCGTCGACCTGGAGGGCCACGGCCGCGAGGACATCGTGGAAGGTGCCGACCTGTCCCGCACGGTCGGCTGGTTCACCAGCATGTACCCGGCCGCACTCGACGCGGGCGACCTGACCGGCGACCTCGGCACCGCCCTCAAGCGCGTCAAGGAGCAGCTGCGGGCACTGCCCGACAACGGCATCGGCTACGGCCTGCTCCGCTACCTGCACCCCGACTCCGCCGCGCGCCTCGCCGACGCGCCCAAGCCGCAGATCGGCTTCAACTACCTCGGCAGGTTCCCCGCCGCCGGCACGACCCAGGACACCGACTGGGCGCCCGCGCCCGAGGCCGAGGCCCTCGGCGGCGACGACTCCATGCCGATGCCGCACGCCCTCAACATCAACGCGCGCACCCTGGACGCCGCCGACGGCTCCACCCTCACCGCCACCTGGTCCTGGCCCGACGGCCTCCTCGACGAGGACGACGTCCACGCCCTCGCCGACGGCTGGATCCGCGCCCTGGAACGCCTCGCCCGCACCGCCGCCGCACCCGGAGCCGGCGGCCTCACCCCCTCCGACCTGCCCCTGGTCTCCGTGACCCAGCAGCAGATCGACACCCTGGAGGGCGGCCCCCACCGCGTCGAGGACATCCTGCCGCTCTCCCCGCTCCAGGAAGGACTGCTGTTCCACTCCCTCTACGAGCAGGACGGGCTGGACGTCTACACCGTGCAGCTCGCCTTCGACCTGGAGGGCCCCTTCGACACGCAGGCCATGCGCGCGGCCGTCCGCACCCTGACGGGCCGTCACGCCACGCTGCGTTCCGCCTTCGTGCACACCGGCCTGGACCACCCCGTCCAGGTGGTGTCCGCCGACGTCGAGGTGCCGTGGCAGGAACACGACCTCACCGGCACCCCCGAGGACCAGCACGCCGCCGAGACCCTGCGCATCCTCGCCGACGACCGTGCGCGCCGCTTCGACCTGTCGGTACCGCCGCTGCTGCGCTTCACCCTGGTACGCCTCGGCGAGGACCGCTTCCGGTTCGTCCTCACCGCGCACCACATCCTGCTCGACGGCTGGTCGCTGCCCCTGCTGGTCAAGGAACTCCTCCAGCTCTACCTCACCGCGGGCGACGCCACCGGCCTGCCCCGCGTCGCGCCGTACCGCGACTACCTGGCCTGGCTGTCCGCACGCGACCGCGCCGCGACGGACCGGGCATGGCGCGAGGCCCTGTCCGGCCTGGAGGAGCCGACCCTGCTCGCCCCCGCCGACCGCGACAGCGAGCCGGTGGCCCCCGAGACGGTGACCGTCGCCCTCCCCGAGGACCTCGGCACCCGCCTCACCGACGCACTCCGCAAGCGCGGCCTGACCATGAACTCCGTCGTCCAGAGCGCCTGGGCGCTGCTGCTCGGCTCGCTGACCGGGCGGGACGACGTGGTGTTCGGCGGCACGGTCGCCGGCCGCCCGCCGGAGCTGCCCGGCGTCGAGTCGATGGTCGGCCTGTTCATCAACACCCTGCCCGTACGGGTGCGACTCGACCCGGCCGAGACCCTGCTGGACCTGGTCGCCCGGGTCCAGCGGGAGCAGAGCCGGCTCATCGACCACCACCACATCGGCCTCGCCGAGATCCAGCGCGCGGCCGGCCTCGGAGACCTCTTCGACACCACCACGGTGCTGGAGAGCTACCCCGTCGACCCGGCGGCCCTGCGCACCCGTGTCGGCGGCCTGACCGTACGCGGCGTCGAGGGCCACAACGCGACGCACTACCCGCTGAGCCTGATCGTCATCCCCGGCACCCCGATCCACCTGCGGCTGGAGTTCCGGCCGGACAGCGTCGACCGGAAGACCGCGGAGTGGCTGCTCGGCCGCCTGCGCGAGCTGTTCGCCGCCGTGGCGGCCACCCCCGCCCTGCCCCTCGCCCGTCTCGACCTCCTCTCCGACGAGGAACGCGAACGGCTCGCCGCCCACAACGCCACCACGACGGACGTACCGCGGCAGAGCTACCCCGCACTCTTCGAGACGCGGGTGGCCGAGCGCGGCGAGGCACCCGCCCTCGTCGTCGGCGGACAGGAGCTCGGCTACCGCGAACTCAACGCACGCGCCAACCGCCTGGCCCACGCCCTGATCGCGCGCGGAGCCGGCCCGGAGCGGATCGTGGCCTTCGCCCTGCCCCGCTCCGCCGAACTGGTCGTGGCACTGCTCGCCGTCCTCAAGTCCGGCGCCGCCTACCTCAGCATCGACCCCGACTACCCCGCCGACCGCATCCGTCACATGCTCGACGACGCCCGGCCCGCCCTGGTCCTCACCGACCGGGCCACGACGGACCGGCTGCCCGTCCCCGACGGCACGGGACGCCTGCTGCTCGACGACGACACCGTCCGGGCGGAACTGGCCGCCCAGGCACAGACCGACCCGACCGACGCGGACCGCGCCGCGCCCCTGCGCCTCGCCCACCCCGCCTACGTCATCTACACCTCGGGCTCCACCGGCCGCCCCAAGGGCGTTCTGGTCTCGCACGCCGGCATCGCCAGCCTCGCCGAGACCGAGAGGCGCGGCCTCGGCGTGGGCGCCGGCAGCCGGGTGCTCCAGTTCGCCTCGACGAGCTTCGACACCTCGGTCTGGGAATTCTGCATGGGCCTGCTCACGGGCGCGACCCTCGTCATGGCGACGGAGGAGGAGCGCACACCGGGCGGACCGCTGGAGCGGCTGCTCACCGAACAGCGGGTCACCCATGCGACCATCCCGCCGGCCGCCCTGGCGGTCATGTCCCGCGACGAGGTCCCCGCCGGCATGGCGGTGATCGTCGCCGGCGAGGCATCCACCCCGGATCTGCTCCAGCGCTGGTCCGAGGGCCGCCTGATCCACAACTCCTACGGCCCGAGCGAAACCACCGTCGACGCCACCTTGTGGACGTACGACCCCGGGGCCACCGCCATCGCGATCGGCACACCTGTCGTCAATACCCGGGTGTTTGTGCTGGATGGTGCGTTGCGTGTGGTGCCTGTGGGTGTGGCGGGTGAGTTGTATGTCGCGGGTGTGGGTTTGGCGCGTGGTTATCACGGT
>NZ_JCANQV010000160.1:0-13725 GCF_059553635.1 Candidatus Streptomyces philanthi | reverse complement strand
AGGCGCAGAACGCGCAGTGGTCGCCGATGAGTTCGCAGCCGCACCAGCGGCACTCCTCGCGCCGTACGGAGGACACCAGCCGGTGCAGCAGTGCCGGGTCGGGGATGGCCGCGGCGAACTCGACGAGCTTGCCGGTGCCCCACCAGCACGCGGACTCGGCGGGCAGCGGCACCTCGTGCGTCTCCTGGACCTGCCAGGACGGCGCGAGGACGGAGGAGACCCAGTCCCCGCCGAGCCGACCGCGGGCGAGGGTGAGTCCGGTGGGGTAGCCGGGCGGGCGCGGCACGGGGCCGGTGCCGTGCCGTTCGAGGTGGACGAGCTGCGGTTCGGGGTGGGCGAGGACCGCGAACTGGGCGCCGGGAATCCAGGACTTCATGTGGGAGCGCAGATCGACGGCGACCCGGTCGAGGCCGCCGACGGTGGCGAGCAGCGCCCCGGCGTGGACGTAGTGCGCCAGCAGCCGGGCGGCGCAGGCGAGCAGGCCGGGGCTGAGGGCGCCGAGCGAGAGCCGGCGCAGCTGGTGGGCGAGGACGGCGACACCGAGCGGCGGGAGGGCGAGCGGCACGATGGCGATGCGGTCGCTCTCCAGGACGGCGCGCAGGGTGTGCAGTCTGCGGATGTGGGCGGGCGGGCAGGCGGCGGAGTGCAGGACGACGAGGTGTCCGTGGTGTTCGAGGACGGCGCCCGCGTGGTTGACGGCCTCGTCGAGCGGTTGGCGTCCGGGGGCCTCGACGACGATGGCGGCGGGGGTGTGCCGGTCGGTGGCGGGCAGCGCGAGGTCGGGGCTGGTGACTGCAATCGCGGTCGGCACGTCGCTCCCCCACTCCTTTCGGCCTCCGGTGGCCCCGGGACCGCGGATCGGCACAGCTGAGCGCCATCGGCGCACTACGCCGTGCACTTTAACCACGGGACCGGCACAGGAGAACACGTTCCGGGCCACGAGCCGCGCCCTTCACCCGCGAGGGCGCCCGACCGCGCACCTGCCCGCCCTTCATCCTTTCTACGCACGTCAACGACACTGAATGACAAGCGTCTTGACACACAGATTGGTCTGGACCACCTTGGAGGGCAGCGCCAGGGCCCCGGACGCTTGTCGCACCTTCCCCCCACTCCCCACGGAGGCAGCGTGATCGGCGCACGACCAGGAACGTGGAAGAACCGGATTCTCGGCGGGCTGACGGCCGCCCTGCTGGCCTCGGCCGGGCTCTCCGGCAGCGCGCAGGCCGCCGCAAGCGCCCCGGCGGCGGGCGCCTCGGCCGTCCCCGCGCACGCCGTCACGGGCTACTGGCAGAACTTCAACAACGGCGCCACGGCCTTGAAGCTCAAGGACGTGGACAACGCGTACGACATCATCGCCGTGGCGTTCGCCGACGCGACCGGCACACCGGGCGAGGTCTCCTTCACCCTCGACCCGTCCCTCGGCTACGGCTCCCCCGACGACTTCAAGGCGGACATCAAGGCCAAGCAGGCGGCCGGGAAGTCCGTGGTGATCTCGGTGGGCGGCGAGAAGGGCGCGGTGTCCGTCAACGACTCCGCCTCCGCCGACAAGTTCGCCGCGTCCCTCGGCAAGCTGATGGACGACTACGGGTTCAACGGGGTCGACATCGACCTGGAGAACGGCCTCAACTCCACGTACATGACCCAGGCACTGAAGGCCGTGCACGCGGCGCACAGCGATGTCGTGGTGACGATGGCGCCGCAGACCGTCGACATGCAGTCGCCGCAGAACGAGTACTTCAAGACCGCGCTGGGCATCAAGGACTTCCTCACCGTCGTCAACATGCAGTACTACAACAGCGGTTCGATGAACGGCTGCGACGGCAAGGTCTACTCCCAGGGCACGGTGGACTTCCTCACCGCGCTGGCCTGCGTCCAGTTGGAGAACGGTCTCGACCCGTCGCAGGTCGGGCTCGGTGTGCCGGCCTCGCCGCAGGCGGCCGGCGGCGGCTATGTCGAGCCGTCCGTCGTCAACGCGGCGCTGGACTGCCTGACCAAGGGCACGGGCTGCGGTTCGTTCAAGCCGTCGAAGACCTACCCGGGTCTGCGCGGCGCGATGACATGGTCGGTCAACTGGGACGCGTCGAACGGCGGGGCCTTCGCCCAGCAGGTCGGCGCGCACGTCCACGGACTGTAGGACGTCTTCCGCTCCGGACCGGGGCCCGTGCCGTGCGGCGCGGGCCCCGGTCGTCGTCGTGCGGTGCCGGTCAGCGGCGGACGGCGGAGGGCTTGGGCAGGGTGCAGCCCGAGCGGTCGAGGTCGAGCTTGGTGCCGGTGGTGAAGCACTGGGGGATGCCGTACGTCTGTTCGGCGTAGTTGATCCCCTGGCGGACGGTGACCTTGCCGTTCTCGTCCACCTCGCACGGGTTGTTGACGGTGCAGCGGCCGCCGGACTCGTTGCCCGTGTTGTTGATCGCCGCGACCTTGCCGGTGGCGGTGTCGATCACCGGCGAGCCGGAGGTGCCGCCGATGGTCTTGCACTCCGGGGTGTAGCGCACGGAGTCCTTCCAGGTCCACTCACCCTCCTTGAGGGTGGGGACGAAGCCGTCGATGGAGCAGTTGTAGGTCTTCTTCCAGTAGCCGGAGACCACGCTGATCCCGGCGCCCTTGGCCGGGTGGTCGGTGGCGATCTCCAGCGGGCTGATGCCGAACTTCTGCTTGATCTGGGCGTAGGTCGAGCCGGTCTCGTAGAGGGAGACGTCGGTGTCGGTCATCGTGGCGTAGACGATGCGGGTGGCACGGAGGGTGCCGAGGTTGCCCGCCTTGCTGTCGAGCACGGTGAAGCTGCGGCTGGAGGGCTGGTCGGTGACGACCTCGCCGGCGCCGGGCATGCCGGACTCCAGGCAGTGGCCGTTGGACATGACCAGGGCCTTGTCGCCGTCCTGCGAGTCCGGCATCCGGACGAGGGAGCCGGAGCAGTTGCTGAGTGCGACGGTTCCGGCGAACGTGACCGCCTTGGCCTGCTGCCCGGCCGGTGCTATCGACTGCGGGTGGGCGGTGGTGGTGTGCGGGACGGTGGCGGCGCCGGCCGGTCCCGCGGCTCCGACCAGGGCCGCGGCACCGAGGAAGGCCGTGGCCAGGGCGCCGACGAGAGGTCTGTTCATTGTGGGGGTCCTCTCCGCTGAGTCACCGAAGGACCGTGACGGGCCTTCGGTTTTGTCGTGCGCATTGTTGGCGCCACGCGGCCGCGAAGCAATGAATTCGGCCGGATCGGTGGCAGGTTGGTGGTCTTGACAGCACCCGGTGCGGGGGAACGTCCCCTTCCGTCCCGGGCACCCGCCCCTGTCCGGTTCCGGCCCGGGCGGCGTTGACCGCCTCCCGCCGTGACCCGACACTGACGCCGTCTCTCCCCCCACTCCCCCTGGAGACCGCATGCGCAGCCCGGTCCGCGGCGCACGTGCCACCGCTCTCGCCGCCCTGCTCGCCCTCGCCCTCGGCGCGCCGCTCACCGCACAGGCGTACGACGCCCCGCGCCCCGGGCCGCCGCACCAGTACGCGGTGTCAGGTCCCGCCACCGCGGCGGAACGCGGCGCCCTCCTCGCCACCGGCGCCGCCGTCGACGAGGTGCGCCCCCGCTCCGTCGTCATCACCGCGGACACCGCGCAGGCCGCCCGCGTCCGCCGCCTCGGCCACACGGTCACGCGCCTGCCCGATCCGCCCGCCCCCCGCGCGGCCGCCCGCGCCGGGGAGTTCCCCGCCGGCTACACCGGCTACCACACCTACGAGGAGGCGACCGCGGAGATCGACGCCCTCGTCGCCCGGTACCCCGCGCTCCTGGCCAAGCAGGTCATCGGCCGTTCGCAGGAGGGCCGCGACATCCTCGCCCTCAGGATCGGCAAGGACGACGGCAGGGCCGGGACGAAGCCGGAGGTGCTGTTCACCGCGCACCAGCACGCCCGCGAGCACCTCACCGTCGAGATGGCCCTGTACCTGCTGCACGAGTTCACGTCGGAGTACGGCAGCGACCCGCGTGTCACCAAGATGGTGGACTCCCGCGTGATCTGGGTCCTGCCCGACCTCAACCCGGACGGCGGTACGTACGACATCACGGGCGGCCGCTTCCGCAACTGGCGCAAGAACCGCCAGCCGTCCCCCGGCTCCTCCCAGGTGGGCACGGACCTCAACCGCAACTGGTCCTACCGGTGGGCCTGCTGCGACGGCTCCTCCGGCGACCCCTCCGACGAGACCTACCACGGCCCGTCCGCCGCCTCCTCCCCCGAGGTGCGCACCGTCGCCGACTTCGTCCGCGGCCGCAGGAGCGGCGGGAAGCAGCGGATCACCGCGGCCATCGACTTCCACACCTACAGCGAACTGGTGCTGTGGCCCTACGGCTACACCCGCGACGACACCGGCCCCGGCATGACCCAGGACGACCACGACGCGCTCGCCGCCGTCGGCACCGCCATGGCCAGGACCAACGGCTACACCCCCGAGCAGACCAGCGACCTCTACCCGACCGACGGAACGATCAACGACTGGCTGTGGGGCGACCAGAAGATCTTCTCGTACACCTTCGAGATGTACCCCTCCTCCGCCGGCGCGGGCGGCTTCTACCCGCGCGACTCCGTGATCTCCCGGGAGACCGCCCGCAACCGCGAGGCGGTCCTGCTCCTCCTGGAGAACGCCGACTGCATGTACCGCTCCATCGGCAAGGAGGCGCGGTACTGCGCGAAGACCTGACGGTGTGCCGGGCGGCGGGGGCTCCCCGCCGCCCGGCCCGCTACACCACCAGGCTGACCAGCGCCGCCACCGCGAAGCCCACGACCGACAGGACGGATTCGAGGACGGTCCACGACTTGAGGGTGTCGCGCTCGGAGATGCCGAAGTACTTCGACACCATCCAGAATCCGCCGTCGTTGACGTGCGAGGCGAAGATGGAGCCCGCCGAGATCGCCATGATGATCAGGGCGAGATGGGCCTGCGACATGCCCTGGCCCTCGACGAGCGGCAGGACGATACCGGCCGTGGTGACGATGGCGACCGTCGCGGAGCCCTGGGCGACGCGCAGCACCACCGACAGCAGCCAGGCGAGGACGATGACCGGCAGCCCGACGTCGTGGAAGGTGTCGGACAGGGCGTCGGCGACGCCGCTGCCCTTGAGGACGGCCCCGAAGATCCCGCCGGCGCCGACGACCAGCAGGATGTTGCCGACGGGCTTGAGCGAGGACGTCGAGACGGTCTCCAGGGAGGCGCGCGACCAGCCGCGGCGGACGCCCAGCAGGTAGTACGCCATCAGCAGCGCGAGGGTCAGGGCGACGAACGGGTTGCCGAAGAACTCGACGACCGAGCGCGCGGTGGAGGGGCGCAGGGCGATCGAGGAGAACGTCGCCGCGAGGATGAGGACCAGCGGGGTGCCGATGATGGCGAGGACGGTGCCCAGCGGCACCGGCTTCTCCTGGGGCGCCGCGCCGGAGGCGGCCTGCTCGGCGCGGACCGCGGCACGGGCCTCCTCGGCGGCCTCGACCATGTCCTGCGGCACCTCGACGAAGATCCGCCGGCCGATCCAGGCCGCGTACGCCCAGCCCGCGAGGACGGCGGGGATGCCGCAGACGGCGCCCATCAGGATGATCCAGCCGAGGTCCACCTTGAACAGTCCGGCGGCGGCGACCGGGCCGGGGTGCGGCGGCAGGAACGCGTGCGTCATGGACAGGCCGGCCAGCAGCGGCATGCAGTACAGCAGCACCGACTTGCCGTGGGGGGTACCCCCTGCACCAAGCTTGTCGGGTGCTTGGGGGCGCTTGGCGGCCGCGTAGACGATCGGCGCGAGGACGAAGATGCCGACGTCGAAGAAGACCGGGATGCCGAAGATCAGGCCGGTCAGGCCCATGGCGAGGGGCGCGCGCTTCTCGCCGAAGAGGCGGAGCAGCCGGGCGCTGAGCACCTCGGCGCCGCCGGAGACCTCCAGGATCGCGCCGAGCATGGTGCCCAGGCCGATGATGATGGCGACATGGCCGAGGATGCCGCCCATCCCGGACTCGATCATCGAGACGGCGGCGGACTTCTGGACGGTGCCGAAGAGTTCGGTGACGGAGAGTCCGGCGGCCAGGCCGACGGCGATGGAGACGCCGAGCAGCGCCACGAAGGGCTGGAGGCGGACCTTGATGATCAGGACGAGGAGCAGGGCGACGCCGAGGACGGCGACGGTCAGCAGTCCCGCGGTGCCGGGTATCAGGGCCAGCAGCCCGCCGGTGTGCGGGGGCGGGGCGGTGGTGGCCGCGGCGGCAAGGTGCATCTGGTGACTCCGTTGTCAGGCCAGAGCGGCCCGGGGAGCGCCAGGGGCTGTCGTCACCCTCCCGCCGTCCGCCCGTCCGGTGCGTGCGGTCTCAGGGCAAGGGGTCGTACGGGGTCGGCCCGGCGGGGCGGAGGGCGTGCGTGCCGGGCGCCGTGCGGCGGGCGGGAGGGTGACGACAGGCCCTGGCGTCCCTGGACGGCGCGTCGGGCAAGGGGGAACCGCGGCACGGCGCCCGGTCGGTACCGGGTGCCGTGCCGTGCGGCGGAAGAGGCGTTAACGGCAAGGGAAGTGCTCTCGGGGCAGGTGGGGCGGGCCGCCGCGCGGTGCGGCGGCCCGGCCGCCGGGGTGGCTCAGCCGAGGACGGCGAGCGCGTCGATCTCGATGAGGAGGCCCTTGGGGAGGCCGACGTACACGGTGGTGCGGGCGGCCGGCGGCTGGGTGAGGCCCTGCTCCCCGAAGTAGGTGTCGTAGATCTCGTTCATCTCGGCGAAGTGGCCGGTGTCGGTGAGGTAGACGCGCATCATCATCACGTCGTCCCAGCTCGCGCCGCCCGCCTCCAGGACGGCCTGGACGTTGGCGAGGGTCTGGAGGGTCTGCTCGCGCAGGGTGGGGCCGGCCGGGGTGGGGGCCTGGCCCTCGACGGCGGGCAGGAAGCCGACCTGGCCGGCGACCTGGAGGATGTTGCCCTTCCTGACGCCGTGGGAGAACCGCGCGGGCGGGGTGGTGTGGGTGGCGGGGGTGATCGCGGTCTTCTCGCTCATGCTCGTGCTTCCTTGGGTGGGTGGGTGGTCCGGCCGGTGGCCGGGGCGGCGTCGCCGGGGGCGGGTGCCCCGGAGTACTCCCGGCTGACGGCGTCGGCGGTGCGGCGTACCAGCGGGAGAAGGGCGAGGAGTTCGTCCGCGGTGACGACGACGTTCGGCGCGGACACCGACATCGCGGCGATCACCCGTCCGTCCGCGCCGCGGACGGGGGCGGCGACGCAGTTGATGGACTCCTCGTGGCCACCGAGGTCGGTGGCCCACCCCTGTGCGCGCACCGCGGCGAGTTCGGCCAGGAAGGCCGTGGCGTCGGGTGTCGAACGGGGCGTGTACCGGGGGTAGTCGAGCCGTTCGGCGAGGGCGCGCCGCTCGGGCTCGGGCAGATCGGCGAGCAGCAGCTTGGCGACCGCGGCGACGGTTATCGCGACGGGCTTGCCGATCCGGGAGTACATCCGGACCGGGTAGCGGCTCTCGACCTTGTCGATGTAGAGGACCTCGTTCTCCTCCAGGACCGCGAGGTGGACGGTGTGCCCGCACTTCTCGTTGAGGGCGGCGAGGTGCGGGTGGGCGATCTCGCGGACGTCGAGGTTCTCCGCGGCCTGCTGGGCGAGGGCGAAGAGGCGGGCGCCGAGGCGGTAGCGCTGGTCGGGCTGGCGGTGGACGATGCCGTGCTCGTGCAGGGTGCGCAGCAGCCGCAGCGCGGTGGACTTGTGCACCCCGAGCCGGCCGGCGACCTGTTCGAGGTTGGCCGGCCCCTCCGCGAGCAGCGGAAGGATGCTCAGTGCGCGGTCGACTGTCTGGCTCATGGTGCTGGTTCCTCCACCCGTGCGGCGTGCACCCCGTCGGTCGTCCATCCGGGGCCGAGTCGCAGTGTGCCCCAGGCCGCGTCGTCGAGGGCGGCGAGGTGGTCGGCGAGCGGGCGCGGCGGCGGGGTGCCGAGGTCGCCGGGGACGGTGAGGGAGGCGGCGGCCATGAGGTGCCCGTGGCGGATGCGGGTGGCGACGGGCAGGGCGCGGAGGGTGGCGGAGAGGAATCCGGCGGCGAACGCGTCGCCCGCGCCGACGGCGGCGACGACATCGACGGTGAGGGCGGGGACGAAGGTGGTGGTGTCGGTGCCGTCGGGGCCGCGGTGGTGGACGGTGGCGCCGTCGGCGCCCTGTTTGACGACGAGGACGGCGGGTTCGGGCAGGGCGGCGCGTACGGCGCCGGGGCAGTGCAGGTCCCAGGCGGCCGCGGCCTCGTCCTCGCCGACGAAGACCAGGTCGCTGCCGCGGGCGAGGTCGAGCAGGGTCCCGGGTCCGTGGCCGGCGCGGCGCCAGAGGCCGACGCGGTAGTTGACGTCGAAGGAGACGAGGGGGCGGCCGGGGGTGCGGCGGGTGAGGGTGCGGACGAGGTCGCGGCAGCCGTCGGAGAGGGCGGGGGTGATGCCGGTGAGGTGCAGGACGCGGGCGCCTTCGAGGGCGCCGGGGGCGAGGCCGTCGGGCGTCATGGCGGAGGCGGCGGACCCGGCGCGGTAGTAGACGACCTCGGCGCGGCCGGGTTCCTCGCCGTCGGCGCCGGTGGCGCGTTCCCCGGCGGTGCGGAAGTAGACGCCGGTGGGGCGGTCGGGGTCGCGCCGGACGTGGCGGACGTCGACGCCGTGGGCGGCGACGGCGGCCAGGAGGTGGTCGCCGAAGCCGTCGGTGCCGACGCGGGAGACCCAGCGGGTGGTGTGTCCGGCGCGGGCGAGGAGGCAGGCGACGTTGGACTCGGCGCCGCCGATGCCGCGGTCGAAGGAGGGGACGTCGGCGAGCGGGCCGGGGCGGGTGGGCCGGAAGGTGACCATGGACTCGCCGAGACAGACGACGTCGACGTGGTGGTCCGCGCTGTCGCCGGTGTTCGGGGGCCTGGTCACGATCGGGGGTGCTCCTTCGCTTCCTGTTGCCTTCGCCGCGTACGGCCGGGTGGCGGGGCGGTGCGGTCCGCCCGCGTCGTGGGGCGCCTGACGGGCCGTCGGCCGTACGTTGCCTGCCATTGACCCGGTGATGGCCCGGATGTTAGACAGCAGTAAGCGACATGCGCAATGGCCGTTGCAAAAGATGCAACACAGGCTCCGAGGAGGCCCCATGACCGGCGGACGGCTCGCACAGGGAGCGGGGGAACTCACCGCCGAACGGATCGACCACCGCTTCAAGGGTCTTCCCCCGGACACCGACGGCCGCACCGTCGGCGAACTGGCCGCCGAACGCCGCAACCTCTTCCGCGACGGCTTCACCACCCCCGTCCTGGCCCTCTCCGCCGAGGCCGTCGCCCACAACCTCGCCCAGATGGAGCGCTACGCCGCCCACCACGGCCTGGCCTTCGCCCCGCACGGCAAGACCTCCATGGCCCCCCAGCTCTTCGCCCGCCAACTGGAGCACGGCGCCTGGGGCATCACCGTCGCCGTCCCCCACCAGGTCCGCGTCTGCCGCGCCCACGGCGTCCCCCGCGTCTTCCTCGCCAACGAGGTCGTCGACGCCGCCGCGCTGCGCTGGCTCGCCGCCGAACTCGACGCCGACCCCGGCTTCCGCCTCGTCTGCTACGTCGACTCGGTGCGCGGCGTCGCGCTGATGGACACCGCGCTGCGGGAGGCCGGCGCGTCCCGCCCGGTGGACGTCGTCATCGAGCTGGGCGCGGGCGAGGGCGCCCGCACCGGCGCCCGTACCGAGGACGAGTGCCGCGCGCTCGCCGACGCCGTCGCCGCCACGGACACCCTCCGCCTGGTCGGCGTCGCCGGCTACGAGGGCGAGGTGCCCGACGCGACACCGGAGCGGGTGACGGCATGGCTGCGCCGGCTGGTCGCGCTGGCCGTGGAGCTGGACGGGGACGGCCGCTTCGCCGGCCTCGACGAGATCGTCGTCAGCGCCGGGGGCAGTGCCTGGTTCGACGCGGTCGCCGAGGTCTTCGCCGAGATCCCCGCGCTGTCGGCCCCCGTCCTCAAGCTGCTCCGCTCCGGCGCGTACATCTCGCACGACGACGGCCACTACCGCCACCTCACCCCCTTCAACCGCGTCCCGGAGGAGGGCGCTCTGGAGCCCGCCTTCCGCCTGTGGGCCCAGGTCGTCTCCCGCCCCTCCCCCGGCCAGGCGTTCCTCAACGCGGGCAAGCGGGACGCGGCCCACGACCTCGACCTGCCGTCGGCCCAGGTCGTCCGCTCCGCCCGGGACGGCGTGGTGCGCCCCGCCACCGGCATCACCGTCACCGGCCTGTCCGACCAGCACACCTGGCTCGCCACGGAGCACGGGGACGCCCTGGAGGTCGGCGACTGGGTCGGCCTCGGCCTCTCCCACCCCTGCACGTCCTTCGACAAGTGGCAGCTGATCCCGCTGGTCGAGGCGGACGGCACGGTCACCGACCTCGTCCGCACCTTCTTCTGACCCGCCGCCGACGGCGCGCACCGCCCCTCCACGAAAGGCAGCCCACGATGGACACCGTGTTCCGCGACGTCCGCGTCATCGACGGTTCCGGTGGTCCGTCCCACCGCGCCGACGTCGCCCTGGACGGCGGACGGATCGCCGCCGTCCACCGGGAGGCGGACGGCGGGCCCCGCCCCACCGCGCGCCGCACCGTCGACGCCGCCGGTCTCGCCCTCGCGCCCGGCTTCATCGACATGCACGCCCACAGCGACCTCGCCCTGCTGCGCGACCCGGCGCACGAGGCGAAGGCCGCCCAGGGCGTCACCCTGGAGGTCCTCGGCCAGGACGGCCTGTCCTACGCGCCGGTCGACGACCGCACGCTCACCGAGGTGCGCTCCCAGATCGCCGGCTGGAACGGCGGCGGCCCCGGCGACACCTCCGTCACCTTCGACTGGCGCACCGTCGGCGAGTACCTCGACCGCCTCGACCACGGCTTCGGCGGCGAGGGCATCGCCGTCAACGCCGCGTACCTCATCCCCCAGGGCACCGTCCGGATGCTCGCGATGGGCTGGGACGACCGCGCCGCCACCGACGGCGAGCTGGCGCGGATGCGCCAACTGGTCGCCGAGGGACTGGAGCAGGGCGCGGTCGGCCTCTCCTCCGGGCTGACCTACACCCCCGGCATGTACGCGTCCGACGCCGAACTCACCGAGCTGTGCCGGGTGGTGGCCCGCTACGACGGCTACTACTGCCCCCATCACCGCTCCTACGGGGCCGGTGCCCTGGAGGCGTACGAGGAGATGATCACCCTCACCCGTGAGGCGGGCTGCGCCCTCCATCTGGCCCACGCCACCATGAACTTCGGCGTCAACAAGGACCGGGCGCCCGAACTGCTGCGGCTGCTGGACACCGCCCTCGACGCGGGCGCCGACATCTCCCTCGACACCTACCCCTACACCCCCGGCTGCACCACGCTCGTCGCGATGCTGCCGAGCTGGGCGAGCGAGGGCGGCCCGGAGGCGACGCTGGCCCGGCTGCGGGACGACGCGACGGCGGACCGTATCCGCCACGCCATGGAGGTCGAGGGCTCCGACGGCTGCCACGGTGTGCCCATCGAGTGGGACACCATCGAGATCTCCGGCGTCACCGACCCGTCGCTGGGCGACCATGTCGGCCGGACCGTCGCCGCGAGCGCCGCCGCGCGCGGCGAGGACCCCTGGACCACCGCCCGCCGGCTGCTGCGGGACGACCGCCTCGGCCCGACGATCCTCCAGCACGTCGGCCACGAGGACAACGTCCGCCGGATCATGCGCCACCGGGTGCACACCGGCGGCAGCGACGGCATCCTCCAGGGCGACAAGCCGCACCCGCGCGCCCACGGCACCTTCCCGCAGTACCTCGGCCGCTACGTCCGCGACCTGGGCGTGCTCTCCCTGGAGGAGTGCGTCGCCCATCTCACCTCCCGCCCGGCCGCCCGGCTGCGGCTGCCCGACCGCGGTCTGGTCCGTGAGGGGTACCGCGCCGACCTGGTCCTCTTCGACCCGGACACGGTCGCGGCCGGCGCCACCTTCGACGCCCCGCGCACCCTGCCGACGGGCATCCCGCACGTCCTGATCGACGGCCGGTTCGTCGTCGAGGACGGGCGGCGGACCGGTGTCCTGGCCGGGCGCGCGGTCCGCAGGACGCCCGCCCGGGGGTGAGCGCGACGGAATCCGCACCCCTCTCCGCTCCTCACACCCCGTGAGGAACCCCACACGACCGGCTGATGAACGCGGGCGATATCACCCTTTCGCCGCCCCCGTCCGGTCGTAGAGTGGCGGGCATGCAGGTGATCCAGTCGTCCAAGCTCGCCAACGTCTGCTACGAGATCCGTGGCCCGGTGCTGGAGGAGGCGATGCGGCTGGAGGCGGCGGGTCATCGCATCCTCAAGCTGAACACCGGCAACCCGGCGGCGTTCGGTTTCGAGTGCCCGCCGGAGATCCTGGAGGACATCCTCCGTTCGGTGGGCACGGCGCACGGCTACGGTGACGCGAAGGGCCTGCTGTCCGCCCGGCGCGCGGTGGTGCAGCACTACGAGACCAAGGGCGTCGACCTCTCCGTCGACGACGTCTATCTGGGCAACGGCGTCTCCGAGCTGATCCAGATGTCGATGCAGGCACTGCTGGACGACGGGGACGAGGTCCTGGTCCCGGCCCCGGACTACCCGCTGTGGACGGCCTCGGTCTCGCTCGCGGGCGGTACGGCCGTGCACTACCGGTGCGACGAGCAGGCGGACTGGATGCCGGACCTCGCCGACATCGAGCGCAAGGTCACCGACCGCACCAAGGCCATCGTCGTCATCAACCCCAACAACCCCACGGGCGCGGTGTACGACGAGACGCTGCTCAACGGCATCGCGGAGATCGCCCGCCGCCACCGGCTGATCGTCTGCGCCGACGAGATCTACGACAAGATCCTCTACGACGGCGTCACCCACACCCCGTTCGCCTCCCTCGCCCCCGATCTCCTCACGCTCACCTTCAACGGGATGTCCAAGGCGTACCGGGTGGCGGGCTACCGCAGCGGCTGGATGGCGGTCTGCGGCCCGAAGGCGCACGCCTCCTCGTACATCGAGGGCCTGACGATCCTCGCCAACATGCGGCTGTGCGCCAACATGCCGGCCCAGCACGCGGTGGCCACCGCCCTCGGCGGCCGGCAGTCGATCAACGACCTGGTGCTGCCCGGCGGCCGGCTGTGCGAGCAGCGCGACACCGCGTACGAGCTGCTGACGCGGATACCGGGCGTGAGCTGCGTCAAGCCGAAGGGCGCTCTCTACGCCTTCCCCCGGCTCGACCCGGCGGTCTACAAGATCAAGGACGACCGGCAGATGGTGCTGGACCTGCTGCGCGCCGAGAAGATCATGATCGTGCACGGAACGGGCTTCAACTGGCCCGAGCCGGACCACTTCCGCCTGGTCACCCTCCCGTCCAAGGAGGACCTGACGGACGCGGTGACCCGGATCGGCACCTTCCTGGACGGCTACGGGCAGTACTGACGCGCCGCGATTTCCGCCACCCCGTCGGACGGGGCACAACTTTAGACGAAGTCCAAGTTAGGATGGTCTCCTGAACGTCGTCAGGAGGCTGTCCCATGTACGAACCGATCCGTTCCCCGTCGGTCCACACCATGGCCGCCACCCCGGGAATCCCGCGCCGTTCCCGAGAGGAGGAGCTCGACACCCGGCTCGCCGGACAGCTGACCGCACTGCTGACCGTCACCGACGAACTGCGCGCCCTCGCCCCGCGCACCACCGGCCACGCCCTGGACGCCACGGAACTCTCCCGCGCCGCCGACCGCATCGCCGCCCAGGTCACCCGCCTCAGCG
>NZ_JCANQV010000159.1:0-13733 GCF_059553635.1 Candidatus Streptomyces philanthi | reverse complement strand
GCCCCACCCGTTCCCTCTCATCTCTCCACCAGCCCCTTTCCCGGCCCGTTCCTTCCACGACCGGACCACTGTCACCGGGCCGCCCCACCACGATCTGCCGCCAAAGGTCGCGCGGCGGACCTACGAAGGTTGTCGGGACGAGCCCACACATGGCCCACACGCGCTGGTCAGGACTGGGATCTGAGTGAGTCAGGGTGAGACACGAGGAACGGCAGAAGGGGCGCCCCCACCCGGGGACGCCCCTTCTGACCTGCTACTTCTCTGACCTCTGCGGAGGCTGTGGGATTTGAACCCACGGTGACATCGCTGCCACGACGGTTTTCAAGACCGTTCCCTTAGGCCGCTCGGGCAAGCCTCCTCGCGGCGCCGTCGGGCGGGCCGCGGGGATCAGGTTAGCGTGTCACTTGTCTCCTGTGCGCTGGCCCAGGGTGACTTCGGTGGTGTGCTCCTTGCCGCCGCGCTTGTAGGTGAGGGTGACGCGGTCGCCGGGGCGGTGCTGCCAGATCTCGCTGATGAGGGTGGGGCCGCTGTCGACGATGGTGTCGTCGAGCTTGGTGATGGTGTCGCCGGGGCGGAGGCCCGCCTTGTCGGCCGGGCCGTTCGGGGTGACGGCTTCGGAGCCGTTGGTGCCGGTCTGGGCGATGGTCGCGCCGTCGCCGGTGTTCTGCATGGCGACCTGGACGCCGATCTGGGGGTAGACCGGCTTGCCCGTCCTGATCAGGTCCTGCGCCACCCGCTTGGCCTGGTCGATGGGGATCGCGAAGCCCAGGCCGATGCTGCCGGCCTGCTGGGACTCGCCGCCGAAGCCGCCGCCGTTGCCGGCGGACTGGATGGCGGAGTTGATGCCGATGACATTGCCGTTGGCGTCCATCAGCGGGCCGCCGGAGTTGCCCGGGTTGATGGAGGCGTCGGTCTGGAGCGCGCTCATGTACGAGGCGCTGCTGCCGCCGCCGTCGCTGGAGGCCACCGGGCGGTCCTTGGCGCTGACGATGCCGGTGGTGACGGTGCCGGAGAGGCCGAACGGGGCGCCGATCGCGATCGTCGCGTCGCCGACCTGGACATCGGCGGACTTGCCCAGGGGCAGCGGGTTGAGCTTGGCGCCCGGGGGGTTCTTGAGCTTGATCACGGCGACGTCGTAGCCCTGTGCCCGGCCGACGACCTCGGCGGCGTACTTCTTGCCGTCGGAGAACGTCGCGGTGAGCGAGCCGCCCTCGGCGGCGCTGGCGACGACGTGGTTGTTGGTGAGGATGTGGCCCTGCTTGTCGTAGACGAAGCCGGTGCCGGTCCCGCCCTCGCCGCCGACGCCCTGCGCCTCGATGGTGACGACACTGGGCAGCGCCTTCTGCGCTATGCCGGCGACCGAGGTGGGCTTGCGGTTCAGCGCGCCGGGGTTGCCGGGCGCCGAGACCGTCGTGGAGACGCCGTCGCCCGCCGCCCAGTAGCCGATCCCCCCGCCGACACCGCCCGCGACCAGCGCGGCGGCCAGGACGGCCGCGATCAGGCCACCGTTGCGCTTCGGGCGGGGCGGGGGCGGGCCCGGGGCGGCCCAGACGTCACCGCCGTACGGGGGCTGCTGGCCCCAGCCGTGGCCCGGCGCACCGAACGCGGTGGTCGGGGGGCCGGGCGGTACGGGGGGCACGGGGGCGCCGGGGGCCGCGGCCGCCGTGTCCGGCTGGACGGACGGAGGGGGTGTGGCGGAGGCGGACGCGGGGGTGCCGTCCGACGCCCGGGGGGCCGTCGGCGGCTCGGCCTCCGGCGGGACGGCGGCGCCCTCGTTCTCGGTGCTCACGGCTCTCTCCTCAGCTTCACAACGGTGCCGGCCCAGGGCGCGGGCCGCTTCCTCCGGCGTTCCGGGTCCTCCCGGCCGTCCGGAACCCTGGTCCAGGATTCCGGCGGAACGGGCGCATCCCGGACTCCAGCCTTACCCACGACGCATCAGAGCGCCGTAAGCCGAGGCTGTGACCGCCCTCTCATCCTTGACGCCGGACGAGCCGGACGCATCCCCGGCCCGCGGGTCCCGCGCCGAGCGCATCGGGTACCGCACCGGTGGCCCCGGTGACGGTGGATGGCACGATAACGCGGTGACCTATGTACGCCCTGCCCAGGACGTCCGTCCGGGGCCGCACGCCATCTCCGTGGTGGCCCACCGCGGCGCCTCCGAGGACGCCCCGGAGCACACCCTGGCCGCGTACCGCAAGGCGATCGAGGACGGGGCGGACGCGCTGGAGTGCGATGTCCGGCTCACCGCGGACGGCCATCTGGTCTGCGTCCACGACCGGCGGGTGAACCGCACGTCCAACGGGCGCGGCGCGGTCTCCGCCCTGGAGCTGGCGGATCTGGCCACTCTCGACTTCGGCTCCTGGAAGGCGGGCCCCTACGACCCGGAGGCGCCGGATCTCCAGGACCCCGAGCGGACGTCCGTACTGACGCTGGAGCGGCTGCTGGGGCTGGTGGCCGACGCCGGGCGGCGGGTCGAGCTGGCCATCGAGACCAAGCACCCCACCCGCTGGGCCGGACAGGTGGAGCAGCGGCTGGTGGAGCTGCTCGGCCGTTTCGGTCACCTCGCGCCGGACGGGCCGCCCACGGTGCGGGTGATGAGTTTCTCGGCGCGCTCGCTGCACCGGGTACGGGCCGCGGCGCCGGGGGTTCCGGCCGTCTATCTGATGCAGTTCCTCACGCCCCGCCACCGGGAGGGCCGGCTGCCCCCGGGGGTGGACATCGCGGGGCCGGGCATCCGCACCCTGCGGGCGCACCCCGGCTATGTCGCCAAGGCGCACGGGCTGGGGCACCGCGTCCATGTGTGGACCGTCAACGAGCCCGAGGACGTCGCGCTGTGTCGCGATCTCGGGGTGGACGCGATCATTACGAACCGGCCGAAACAGGTACGGAACCAGCTCGGCCTCGTCTGAGGATCTTCACAGGGTGTGCACCGGCGCATTCATCCCGTAGCGGCCCGTGTCGAATGCGTCACTACGGCGCGGATGGCCGGTTTCCGGTCCAGTCCATTGGGGCATTCATCCCGTGGCGTGGGGCAAAGGAGGTCTCGGGGGTGGCGTTGATGGTGGCACAAGAGGCGCCGACGTCGTCGATCATGGCCGTACCCCATGGTCCGGCGGGGGTGGGCATGGCGAGGCGTCGCATGCGCGACGAGCTTTTGACAAGTGGAGTTCCGGACACAGTCGTCGACGACGCGGTCCTCATCCTTTCCGAACTGCTGAGCAACGCCTACCGCCATGCGCGTCCGATAGGCGGACCGGGCCTGCCCGGTTCCCCGTCCGCCCCTCTCGGGGCCGCCCCCAGCGACACCGTCCGCGCCTCCTGGCGCATCGACGACCGGGGCCGGCTGACGGTCGCGGTCACGGACGGAGGGGGCCCGACCCGCCCGCTTCCGGCCACTCCGTCGGTCACCGCCCGCGGCGGGCGCGGACTGGCGATCATCCGCTCCCTCGCCCAGGAGTGGGGCGTACGGGACGTGGTCGAGGGCGAGGTCACGGTGTGGGCCGCGCTCTCCCTGCGCGACGCCTTCACCTCCCGGGTCGCCGTGGGCCCCGCACTGCCCCCGGCGCTGGCGGCCGGCCTCGGCTCCCCGCTGCCGTCCGGCCTGGCCTTCGCGGAGTTCGACGACCCCGTGTGACGGGGTCCCGGCCCGGCGTGCGCCCGGTCGCGGTCCGCGCGCATCCTCTAGGCTCGCGCCGACATCCGTCCGCATGCCGAGGAACGACCGGGAGACACCGTCACCATGGCCAAGAAGCGCCGCCCCCAGCCCCAGGCCGCCGCACCGAAGACGAGGGACGGGCAGGTGCCGGTCGTCGGCGCCCGTGAGCCCTGCCCGTGCGGTTCGGGCCGCCGCTACAAGGCGTGCCACGGCCGCGGTGCCGCGCATGCCGCGACCGAGCTCGTGCGGCGCCCGTTCGAGGGGCTGGCCGGTGAGTGCGACTGGGTCGCGCTGCGTGAGCTGGTGCCGGCCGCCACGGCCACGCTGACGCTGAAGGGCGGGCTGCCCGAGGGTGTGCCGTCGGTGACGCTGGCGACGGTGCTGCCGATGGCCTGGCCGGCGCTGCGCCGGGACGACGGGTCGGTGCTGCTGGGTCTCCAGAACGACACCCCGTCCGGCGACATCAGCCGCGATCTGGCGGACACCCTGCGGCGGGCCCTGGCCGCCGAACCGGGCACCCCGGTGGCGGCGGGGCCGGCCGCCGTCGACGGGCCGCGGCTCCAGGACCTGCTCGATCCGGCGGCGCCGTTCGAGCCGGTGGTGCACTCCGGGTTCGAGTTCTGGGTGGAGGACGCCGAGAACGCGTCGGCCGAGGTGGCCGCGTCGCTGGAGCGGGCCAACGCGGCCGCGGTGCCGACCGCCCGGGTCGCGGGGCTGGAGGGCGCGTACTGGTGCGAGGCCCCGGGGAAGAACCATCTGCGCTGGGTCACCACGCACCCCGAGGAGCGGCTGCTGGACGCGCTGGCGCGGCTGCACGCCGCCGGGACGTCGTCGCTGGGCGAGGGCACCCGCCTGGTCGGCTCGTTCCGCGCGCACGGTCTGATCGTTCCGGTGTGGGACCTGCCGTCGTCGATGAGCGCCGAGGACGTCGCGGCTCCGGCGGCCGCTTTCGGCGAGCGGCTCGACGCGGCACTGGCGTCGGACGCGCCGCTGTCGGCGGAGGAGCGGCGGGCGCGCGGGGGCCTCACCAACCGTCAGGTCACCCTGAGCTGACGGCGTCACCCCAGGCGTCTCGCGAGTGACTCCCGTCACAACTACCCCTGTTTGGCGGTAAATCGACGGCCGGAATACCGCGATCGAATTTGCGAACCGCCGATGCTTTGTTACCGTTCTAGGAGCCCGGTCGCTGGTGCATCCCCCGTCGCCAGCGACCGGGCGTTTCCATGTCCGCGGGCAGGACCCCGGACGCCCTTCCCCCGCGCGAATCCCCCGCGGCCCCCACGCGTACCCCGTACGGCCCCGCCCGGCCCCGGCCCGCGTCCCGGGACGTCCCGCAGGCCCGCCCGGCCGCGACCGTCCCGCGGAGGGCCCACGGCCCCGCGTCGCGCCCGATTCCCTCTCCCCGCCGGAGAGTTGCCTTCGCAACGGTCCGCGGCCGCCCGTACGGCGCCACGAGGCCCGGAACGGCGTACGAACACACGTACGCGCCCCGGGGACGCCGCGGCCCCGGGGCGCGTCCCGGCGCTCCCCGCGCAAAGGCGCCCCCGGGTCCTGGCCCAGGGGCGCCGTGTACCGGGGCACGCCTCCTCCGCACGGAGTGCCCCGTCAACTGCCGTCCGCCGGACGCGGAACGGTCCGCCGGTCAGTAGGCGAGCCGGCTCCCGCCGTCCGGCGCGCTGGTGCTCGCGGCGACCAGGGCGTCGACGACGGTGGTCACCGTGGGCAGCCAGGGCGCGGCGGCGGTCGCGGCCGGCGGCCGCTCCCAGCGGACCGCCCCGGCGCCGGTCTGCGACGGCGGCAGCACCAGATAGCCGCCCTCCCCGTGGAAGCGCAGCGAGCTGGGCACCCAGTCCTGCGAGTGCAGCAGTTCACCCAACTCCGCCAGGTCGTAGGGCGATACGAGCAGTGCCCAGCGGGTCGGGGTGGCCACCACGGGGCCGAGGCGGACGCCGAAGTGGTCCAGGGCCGCCAGCGCCCGCGCGCCGGCGACGGCGGGCAGGCTGACCGCGCAGGGCGCGCGGCCGCCGGTGGCCAGGACGACGGGGGCGCCGGGCCGGTTCGTCCACCACCAGCGGACCATCCGGGCATCCGTGGTGGCCGCGAGAAGGCCGGGTTCGAAGGGGTGGGCGCCCGGCACCGCGCAGTCGGCGTCGGGGCAGCTGCACCGGCGCGCCGCGCGGTCACCGAGGCCCGGCCGGATGACCGCGGGCCGGCCTCCGGAGCGGAGCCGCACTCCGGGGACCACCGGCCAGTGCCACTCGGTGGCGCAGTGGAGCGCCGCGCCGAGCAGCGCCGACCTGCCGCCGCGCCGGAACAGATGCTTGCGTCGCCTTCCGAGGATCTCGCGCATGAGCGCTCGTTCCTTTCCGTTAACGCCGAGGGCCATGTCCGTACCGCCGGGAGGCGGTGTCCATCGCACTACATGCCGGTTCGTTCCGCTGTGCGGCGGTCCGTGCGGCCCGGTCGGGCGACCTGGGGCCGAAGACGCCGCGTGGAGCTGTGATCACCGCGTATTCATGGGCCAGCGCGTCACGCCGTGCTGTGGGGCGTGGAACGTGGCGGGCGGGGTGCGCAGGGCGCTCGCCGTGCTGTGGTGCGGTCCCGCCACCGGGGTGCGTCGCGGTCGTCGTTCCGTCTTTTAGGACGTCCGTGTGCGCCGAAGAGTTCCGGCGCGGTACCGCCGGTCCCGCATGCGAGCGCGTACGTACCCGCCCTCGTGTCATATGACGCGCTGTCGAGCGCCGTCAGTCGATCGCAAGGAGGTATTCAGGGGTCCATTTTCCGGCCATTCTTCCGACCTCCTTGACACCACAAACCCCATAGGGACAGTGCTGGACATCACATCACAGGTGCGTGTACATGTGGAGGCATTGCCAGCGGAGCTGCATGACATGGGGGTCTGCGATGCTCTTGAGGATTGCGCGCGGCCGGATGTTCCACACCGCAACGCTCGGCGAAATGTCGCATTCGCCCACACCATACGACGTGACATGGGAAAACGCCGGGCCTGACGACAGCCGTCGGCCATGACTGCCCCGCACGTGCCGAAAGTGGCCGGAATCGAACCAACTCTCCCCGCCCCCACGCACACTACCGACCCTCCCGCCACAGAAGCCCCCTCGGCATCACCCGGCGCCTCGCCCTCCTCGTCGTCCGTGTCCCCCCGCGGCACCCCCCGCCCCGAGACCACCCCCGTCGACCGGATCGCCGCCGTCCAGGACCGTCTGGCCTGCTGGATCTCCGGCCTCACCACCCTCCACGACCTCACCGAACACCTCGCCCGCACCCGCACGTTGGAGGACGCCCTCCAGGAGATGCTCCGGGCCGGAGCCGCCCTCGTCGGCGCCTCCCGCGGTCTCGCCGTCCTCGAACCGTCCGACGGGCTCGGCCCCGACACCACCGTCGGCCTCGGCCTCGGCCGCGCCGACCTCGGCCACCTGGAGACCGTCCCCCGCCACGCCCTCCCCTACGGCCTCCTCCTCGACGCCCCGGACGACACACCCGGCACCGGGGACCACACGGCCACCGCCCGCCCCGGTATCCGCACCGAGATGGCCGCACCCGACCTCCTCGGCGCCGACGACCTCGACCCCCGGCTGCGCGAGGTCGCCACCCGCCTCGGCTGCGGCGCCAGCTACGCCGTCCCCCTCGCCGCCGACCCCCACGGCGGACTCGGCGCCGCCGTCTGGCTCTACGACGAACCCGCCGAACCCACCCAGCGCCAGCGCCACCTCGTCGGCCTCTACCGCTCCTACGCCTCCGCCCACGTCGCCCGCCTGCTCGAACTGCGCCGCAGTCGCCACGAGGCCGACGTCCTGCGCGCACGGCTGCTGCCCGAGCACCTCCCCCGCGTCCCCGGCGTACGGCTCGCGGTCCGCCACGGCTCCGGCCCGCGCGGCGGCGGCGACTGGTACGACGCGCTGGCGCTGCCCGACGGCGCGCTGGGCCTGGCCGTCGGCTCCGTCACCGGCTCCGGCCCGTCCACGGTCGCGGCGATGGGCCGGCTGCGGGCCTCCCTGCGCGCCTACGCCGTCATGGAGGGCGAGGACCCGGTCGCCGTCCTCTCCGACCTCGAACTGCTGCTGCGGCTGACCGAGCCGTCCCTCACCGCCACCGCCCTCTTCGCCTTCACGGAGCCGCCCCCGGGCGCCCCCGGCGGCCCGCCCGCCCCCGCGCCGTACGCGTGCGCCGGCAGCCGCACGATCGTCCTCGCGGGCGCGGGCCACTGCCCCCCGCTGATCACGGGCCCCCTGCGCACCGCGTACGTCGAGACGTCCCTCTCCGCGCCGCTCGGCATGCTCGCCTGCTGGGAGGCGCCGAGCGTGGAGATCGAACCGGCGCCCGGCGAGACCCTGCTCCTCTACAGCGACGGGCTGCTGCACCGCACCGGCGCGTCCATGGACCGCGCCTTCGCCCTGTTGGAGGCCGCGGCCGCCGGCGTCCCCGCCGCGCGGCGCGACGACCCGGAGGCGGTCGTCGACCACATCGTCCGCGTCCTGCTGCCCCAGGGGCTCGACGATCCGGCCTCCGACGAGGACGTCGTCCTGCTCGCGGCCCACTTCGAGGCGTAGCGCCCGGCTCCGGTGCGTGACGGCCCGCTCCGGCGCGCAGTCGACCCGCTCCGGCGCGTGCCCGGACGGAAACGCTCCGGTCACGGCCGTCCGTACGGGCCTCCCGGTGCCTGTGAGGTCACACCTTCCGGCCCCTGGACCGGCCCCGATCCGCACATACGATGGGAGGCGGTTCTGTCGTAAAAGGGAGGCATTGTGTCCGACGCGCTCACCCCGGAGACCCCGGACGAGGACGAGCAGCCGATCAAGCAGCGCAAGAACGGCCTGTACCCGGGCGTCTCCGACGAGCTCGCGGAGAACATGCGCAGTGGCTGGGCCGACACCGAGCTCCGCGACCTGACGCCCATCGAGCAGGCCCCGAACGCCGCCCGGCGCCGCGCCGCGCTCTCCGCCCGCTTCCCCGGCGAGCGGCTGGTGATCCCGGCGGGCAACCTCAAGACCCGCTCCAACGACACGGAATACTCCTTCCGCGCCTCGACGGAGTACGTCTACCTCACCGGCGACCAGACCGACGACAGCGTCCTGGTGCTGGAGCCGAAGGGCGACGGCCACGAGGCGACGATCCACCGTCTGCCCCGCTCCAACCGCGAGAACGGCGAGTTCTGGCTCAACGGCATGGGCGAGCTGTGGGTCGGCCGCCGCAACAGCCTCACCGAGTCCGAGGCCCTGCTCGGCGTCCCCTGCAAGGACGTCCGCGAGCTGGCCGCCGCCCTCAAGGAGGCCACCGGCCCGGTCCGCGTCGTCCGCGGCCACGACGCCGGCATCGAGGAGGCGCTGCGGGACAAGGTCACCGCCGAGCGCGACGAGGAACTGCGCGTCTACCTCTCCGAGGCCCGCGCGGTGAAGGACGAGTTCGAGGTCGCCCAGCTCCAGAAGGCCGTCGACTCCACCGTCCGCGGCTTCGAGGACGTCGTGAAGGTCCTCGACAAGGCCGAGGCGACCTCCGAGCGCTACATCGAGGGCACGTTCTTCCTGCGCGCCCGTGTCGAGGGCAACGACGTCGGCTACGGCTCGATCTGCGCCTCCGGCCCGCACGCCACCACCCTGCACTGGGTCCGCAACGACGGCCCGGTCCGCTCCGGCGACCTGCTGCTGCTCGACGCCGGCGTGGAGACCACCACCCTCTACACCGCCGACGTGACCCGCACCCTCCCGGTCAACGGCCGCTACACCGACCTCCAGCGCACCATCTACGACGCGGTGTACGAGGCGCAGGAGGCCGGCATCGCCGCCGTCAAGCCCGGCGCCGCCTTCCGCGACTTCCACGACGCCGCCCAGCGGGTGCTCGCCGAGAAGCTGGTCGAGTGGGGCCTGGTCGAGGGCCCGGTGGAGCGCGTACTGGAGCTGGGCCTCCAGCGCCGCTGGACCCTGCACGGCACCGGCCACATGCTCGGCCTGGACGTCCACGACTGCGCCGCGGCCCGCACCGAGGCGTACGTCAACGGGACGCTGGAGCCCGGCATGGTCCTCACCGTCGAGCCCGGCCTGTACTTCCAGGCGGACGACCTGACGGTGCCGGAGGAGTACCGCGGCATCGGCGTCCGCATCGAGGACGACATCCTCGTCACCGACGACGGCAACCGGAACCTGTCGGCGGCCCTGCCGCGCCGCTCGGACGAGGTGGAGTCCTGGATGGCCGGCCTGCGCGGGGCCCAGGGCTGACCGTCCCCGAACGCGCCGCGGCCGGTGACCCTCGCGGGGGTCACCGGCCGCGGTGTTCCCCCGCGGGTCTCCCCGCCCGCTCCCCCAGTGCCTCGCGGACCAGGCTCCCGGTCCGGCCCGCCGCGCCGTACGCCCCGGCCAGCGCCGCCACCCACACCGTGGCGGCCGTCGTCTCCGCCAGCTCCTCGTCGACGGGCCGGCGGGCGATCAGCAGCCGGTAGTAGAACGGCGCGCCGATGCCCGACGCCACCGCCACCGGGTCGGTGTCGGCCGGCACCTCGCCCCGCGCCACGGCCCGGCGCACCAGCTCCCCGGCGTGCTGGAGCCGGATGTCGAAGTAGTCCCGCAGCACCGACGCCGCCCGGGGTTCACGGGCGGCCGCGGAGACCACCGCCTCCAGCAGCCCCCGTATCCGCGCCTCCTGGAAGAACGCGGCGATCGACCGCGCCAGGGCCCGCAGGTCCCCGGGCAGGCTCCCGGTGTCCGGCAGCGGCACCCCCGCACTGAGCTCGACCAGCAGATCGCAGACCAGCCCCTCCACCGAACGCCAGCGCCGGTAGAGCGTCGCGGCGTGCACCCCGGACCGCTGCGCGATCCGCTCGATGCTGAGCGCCGCGAATCCCCCCTCACCCAACTCCTCGAACGTCGCGGCCAGTACGGCCGCCCGCGTCCGGGCCGTACGGCCTCCGGGCCGGGTTCCCCCCGGAAGGGCGGGGGGGTGGTGCGCTGGCTTCACGGCGGCTCCGTATTGCAGTGCGGGGGACACGCCCAGTATCGTCCTTACAGGCTAATGCGAGAGCCTTCGCATTAACCGTCATGTGCGTTGGTCTCGCAAGGCCAGGGGACGCCGCGGGGGAGGTCCTCCCCTTGCGGGACCACGCGAACCGCCCCGCCTTGCGCCACCGCACCTTCCGATACCCCGTCAGGTTCCTTCCGCGATATGAGGACCGTTCTCGGGTGCCGTCAGCCGAACGGATTGCCGGAGAAGCGGTGGGAGGCGGACACCTGCTGAGTGGCGGGTACGGGGACCGTCGGTGTGATCTTCGGAGCCGGGGCCGATACCTGTTCCTGTTTCACGCCGGGGGGTAGGAAGCAGGGGGTTTCCACGGAGAAGACGAGAGCGTTGTCGCGGCCGAAAGTCTCCACCGAGACAAAGAAGTTGTCGCTTCCGCCCCGCGCGTCCATAAGTGCTTGCGAGGGCTCCTCCCGATATCCGACGATCTTGTAGCCCTCCCCTTCGAGCTTCTTGCGCATGGCGCGCAGCGCCTTTCCGTGGTCGGGCCCGGGAATCGGCGCCCTCACGGAGTAGGAAAGGTCGAAGCGCCCGTCGGTGGCGCGCTCGTGATTCTTGCCGAAGCAGTCGTAGAACTTCTTGTCCACCGTTGCTTCGTCCGCCCGAAGCCCGTACAGGGCGGCCAACGAGTCGACCAGTGCACGGGCCGACCGCTCGGCCCCTTCCCTGCTCTTGACGGGCAGCGGATCATTCTTCCCGGAATCGGCCACGCATCCTCCAGAGGTGAGCAGAACAACGAGTGCGAGTACGCACAGAGGGCCCGAGCGTCCGATGCGGCCGGTCACCGCTTCGGCCCCGCGAAACCGAACGGAACGGGCCGAGGATGCACGTGGTACTCCCCGCGCTCCGGCGGAATTCCCGCGATGATGCGGCCCTGGTTGGCGAGGCTTGCGCTGCCCTTGTCCCAATAGCCGCCATGGCCCGAGGTATCCACACCGAATACCTTGCCTCCGAACTTCTCGTCCGCGGGATTCCCTCCCAGCGTCTTGTCCGAGGCGACGGTGGAGACCAAATCGTCCCTCGCCCAGCCGGCCCATACATGGTCCGGGTTCATCTGCAGATCCTTGGCGTGATCCACGGTCATTCCCGGGCTGCCGACCACGACGACATCGTCGGCGTCAATACCGTTGTCGTGGGACGCGGCCGCGCCCACCACCGTCGAACCGTAACTGTGCCCGAGCACTGTCATATGAGAACGCTCCCCGACATGCGACTCACGCAGACCGTGGGTGAAACTCCGCAGATCACCGGCGCCCGCGTCCGCCCGCCCGGTCGTGACCACACTGCCGTCCACCTCGGGAGCGTCGTAGCCGAGCCAGGACACCACCGCGACACTCTCGCCGCCTCGCTGCCGCGCTACCTTCTGGAGCCGGTCCACCCGCTCGATCTGCTCGTCGACATTGGTCAAGTCGTCGCTCGTCCCCGGAACCTGCACGGCAACATTTCGGGCCGTGTCCGGATTTCCCTGGGCGACGACGGCGCGGCCGTCCCCCTTCGTGTCGATGCCCAGGACGAAAAGCCGTTTGGAGTCGTCCTTGCTGCCGTCGGCCTTGTCGAGGGTGAAGGCGTCGATCTGCTGGAGGAGTTGCATACCCTCCCAGGACGCGGTGGAGGCGTCGTTGATATCGCGGCAGCGGGCACGGCGATCACGGTGAAGTCTCGTACGAGAAAGCCCAGTTGAAGGAAGGCAGTCGCCGCGTGTCTCCACCGCCGCAGCTCGGCCGTTCCCCCGCCCCCTACGACGCCATCGGCAGTGCCGCTCCCTCGCGCCATTTGAGGATCTTGTCGAAGCTGACGACGGCGCCGCGGCGACCGGTGCGGTTGCGGTAGCGGACGTGGTCGGTGAGGGCTTCGATGAGGAAGAGGCCGCGGCCGTCCTCGGCGTCGGCGGGGGCCTGGTGGGGGGTGAGGGAGGCCGGGTCCGCGGCGGCCGGGGTGTGGAGGAAGCCGGGGCCGGAGTCCGTCACCTCGATGCGGCAGGTGTCGCCGTCGATGAAGGCGGTGACGCGGTAGTCCTCGGAGGCGGCGTCGCCGCCGTGCTCGACGGCGTTGGCGCATGCCTCGGAGAGGGCGACCGAGAGGTCGTAGCAGATGTCCGGGTCCACGCCCGCCGTTTCCATCGCTCCCAGCAGCAGGCGTCTGGCGAGCGGGACGCTCGCAGGCTCACGCCGCAGATGGAGGGACCACCAGATGCTCATCGCTCCAGCCTTCCTGGCCGCGGCTCGACACACCGATACCTATTGCCGCCCCCACATGACCGTAAGCGTGTCCGGGGCGGCACACCGCCCGATCGGCGGATGCGGATACCGAGCGCGTCGGTGTAAGCGCGCTACGACTTATGCGCCCCTCGCGCCCCGCTGTACTCCACCAGGCCCCCTGGGAGCGCCCCCTGCGCGGTGATCTGCCGTGTCTGTGACGTACCCGGGGAAGCCCTGCCGTAGGCGAGGGATAAGGGCAATGGGATGATGGCGGCCGCCATGACTGTTCCGTCCGCTTCGCCAGTGCGCGCGGCCGCCGATCTGCGGCTGCTGAGGGCCGCGGTGTTCACCGCGGTCTGTGTTGTGCTGTCCGCGGCCGGACACATGGTCGCTTCGTCCGCTTCCGTCCCCCTGTGGACGCTGGGCGCCGGGTGTGCCGTGGTCTTCGCGGTCGCGGCCCCGCTCGCCGGGCGGGAGCGTTCGCTGCCGGGGATCGCGGTGGCGCTGGCCGCGGGGCAGGCGGTCCTGCACGCGGTGTTCGCGCTGAGCCAGCTGGGCGCGCCCGGCGGCATGTCCGGCGCTGCGGGCACCACGGGGTCCGGGCGGCTCACCGACGGCGCGATGGTGGCCCTGGCGCGCCATCTGACCTGCGGTCTCGACGGCCGGCAGGTGGACGGCGCCGAGGCGCGCCGCATCCTGGCGGGCGACGGCATCGACGCGTCCGGCGCCGTGCACGGTGCCGGTGGTTTCGACCCGGCCGCAGTGCTCGGGGCGTCCGCGCGGGGGCTCGGCGACGGGCCGTCCGCCGCCTCCTCGATGGCGCACTGCCTGCTGCCGTCACTGCCGATGCTGCT
>NZ_JCANQV010000158.1:0-13752 GCF_059553635.1 Candidatus Streptomyces philanthi | reverse complement strand
GCCGACCCGGGGCGCTTCCTCCTCGGCCCGCTCTACCGCCACGCGGTCACCGGCTTCCGCGTCGACGCGCTCTACGACGCGCTGTTCGTCCGCCCCGTACGGGCCGCCGCCGGGCTCGTCCGCTTCCTCGACCGCGAGGTCGTCGACACCTACGTCCGCGGCGCGTCCGCCGCGCCCCGCCTGCTGGGCGCCGCCGTCCGCCGCGCCCAGACCGGCAATGTGCAGACCTACCTCGGGGCGCTCCTCGCGGGCGCGCTCGTGCTGGCCGTCGCCGCCGTCCTCGTCGCCACGGGCACGGGAGCCTGATCCATGCCGTACGTCTCCGGGGCCCGCGCCCCCCGCCCGCGACCGACACCCCTCGCGCCAGGGCCCGCCGGAGCCGACACCCTGAGGAGGGCCTGACCCCGTGAACCCCACCGCACTCCAGCTCCTCCTCGCGGCGCTGATCGTGCTCCCCCTGCTGGGCGCGGCGGCGGCCCTGCTGCCCGCGCCCCCCGGCCTGCGCGGCCGCGACCCGGAACAGGCCGTGCTGCGCCACGGCGTGACCGTCACCGGCGTCGTGCTCGCCGCGGCCGTCGCCCTGGCCGCCGGCTTCGACCACGGCCACGCGGCCCGGATCCAGGCCGTCACGGACCTCAGCTGGATCCCGGCCCTGGGCATCCGCTTCCACCTCGGTGTCGACGGCATTTCGCTCCCCCTCGTCGTCCTGACCGCCCTGCTGACCTTCCTCTGCGCCCTCTACAGCTACTTCCATCCGCCGGCGGGCCCGTCGGCGAAGGGCTTCGTGGCGCTGGTGCTGCTCCTGGAGGCCGGCACCGTCGCCACGTTCGCCGTCCTCGACCTGATGCTGTTCTTCCTGGCGTTCGAGACGGTCCTCGTCCCGATGTACTTCCTCATCGCCCGCTGGGGCGGGGCGGGGAGGCAGGCGGCCGCCTGGAAGTTCGTGCTCTACACGGTGCTCGGCTCGGTCGTCATGCTGCTCGGCCTCCTTCTGATCGGCGTGAAGTCCGGCACGTTCGACATGGTGGCACTGGCCACTGACAACGGTCCGAAAGCCCAGCTCAGCCATACCGTCCAGCTCCTCGCGGTGCTCGCGGTCGGCATCGGACTGGCCGTCAAGTCCCCGATGTGGCCGCTGCACAGCTGGCTGCCCGACGCGCACACCGCGGCCCCCACCGTCGGCTCCGTGCTGCTCGCCGGTGTCCTGCTGAAGATGGGTACGTACGGTTTCGTCCGGATCGCGCTGCCGATCACGCCGGACGGGATGCACACCTTCGCGCCGTACCTCGCCGCGTTCGCCGCCGTCGGCATCGTCTACGGCTCGCTCGCCTGCCTGTCCCTGGCCCTGCCGTCGTCCGGCACCCCGTCGGGCGGCCGGCGCTTCACCCTGCTGCCCGCGCCCGGCGCCGACGGCGGTGACCTCAAGCGGCTGATCGCGTACAGCTCGGTCGGCCACATGGGGTTCGTGCTGCTGGGCATCGCCAGCATGTCGCCCACAGGAGTGAACGGCGCGCTGTTCGCCAACATCGCGCACGGCCTGATCACCGGCCTGCTCTTCTTCCTCGTCGGCGCCCTCAAGGACCGCTGCGGCACCACCGACCTCGGCACCCTCGCGGGCACCACCGGCGCCGCCCTGTACGGCCGTGCGCCCCGCTTCGGCGGGCTGTTCGCCTTCGCCGCCGTCGCCTCGCTCGGCATCCCCGGTCTCGCCGGCTTCTGGGGCGAGATGCTCGCGATGTTCGGCGCCTTCCGGCCCGCCGACGGGCTGAGCCGCCCCGCCTTCCTGACGTTCATGGCGCTCGCGGGCCTCGGCACCCTGCTGACCGCCGCGTACCTGCTGATCGTCGTCCGCCGCCTGTGCATGGGCGGCTCCCTGGCGGCCACCGCGGCCCCCGGGGAGGCACCCGCGCCCCGTATCCCCGACATCGCGGGCTACGAGTACGCGTCCTGGACCCCCCTCGCCGCCCTCACCGTCCTCGCCGGACTGTGGCCCGCGGCCCTCCTCGGCCTCACCGATCCGGCCGTCCAGCAGTTCCTCGGAGGCGGTAAGTGATGAGCCCGGTGACGTCCCTGGTCCAGTCCGTCGACTGGGTCGCGCTCGCGCCGCCCACCCTCACCGCGGTCACCGCCCTGGTGGTGCTGGTCGCCGACCTCTTCCTGCCCGCCGCGCGCAAGCCGCTGCTCGGCTGGACGGCGATCGGCGGCCTGGTCCTGGCCGGGCTGTCCCTGCTGCCGCTGCTGGGCGCCGACCGCAGCACCTTCTGCCTCGGCGACCGCACGGACACCTGTAGTTACACGGCCGACGCGTTCACCCTCGTCCTCCAGCTCCTCGTCCTCGCCGGGGCGCTGCTGACCGCCCTGCTGTCCGTCCACACCGTCGAGGACCACCGCCTGCCCGCGGGCGAGTACTGGTTCCTGCTGCTGTCCTCGGCCGCGGGCGCCGCCCTGCTGCCCGCCTCCCGGGACCTCGCGACCCTGGTCGTCGCCCTGGAGGTCGCCTCGCTGCCCGCCTTCGCGCTCGTCGGCCTGCGTCGCGACGACCGGCTCTCCTCGGAGGCCGCGCTCAAGTTCTTCCTGTCCTCGGTCGCCGCCACCGCCGTGATGCTGCTCGGCGTCAGCTTCGTGTACGCGGCCACCGGGAGCATGCACCTGTCCCGGGTGGCGCACGCCCTCGGCGACCTGCCCGACCCCCGCCTCGCGTCCCTCGCCGCCGCGGGCGTCGCCCTCACCCTCGTCGGCTTCGCCTTCAAGACCGCCGCCGTCCCGTTCCACTTCTGGGTGCCGGACACCTACGTCGGCGCCCCGCTGCCGGTCGCCGGCTACCTCTCCGTCGTCGGCAAGGCCGTCGGCTTCTCCGGGCTGATCCTCGTCACCGTCAAGGGCTTCCCGGCGTACGCGCACGTCTGGGGCCCCGCGCTGGCCGTCCTGGCCGCGCTCACCATGACCGTCGGCAACGCCGCCGCGCTGCGCCAGGACCCCGGGCGCGCGCACGGCGCCGTCCGGCTGCTGGCCTGGTCCTCCGTGGGCCAGGCGGGCTACCTCCTGGTGCCGCTCGCCGCCGCCGGGTACACGGGCGCCCCGGCGCACGCCGTCGGCGCCACCGTCGCGTACGCGCTCATGTACGCCGCGGTGAACCTCGGCGCCTTCGCCGTCGCCGCCCTGGTGGCCCGCACCCACCCCGCCAACCGGATCGACGACTACCGGGGCCTGTACCACCGCCGCCCCCTGGCGGCCCTCGCCCTCGGCTTCTTCCTCCTCTGCCTCGCCGGGCTGCCGCCGGGCGTCATCGGCCTGTTCGCGAAGGTCGTGGTGTTCTCGGCGGCCGTGGACGCGGGCCTGGGCTGGCTCGCCGTGGTCATGGCCGTCAATGTCGTGATCGCGCTCTACTACTACCTGCGGTGGACCGCGGTCCTCTTCCGTGCGGCCCCCGAGGACGCCCCGGAGGCCGCCGCCCCCGCCCGCGTCCCGGTCCCGCTCACCGCGGCCCTCGCACTGGCCGCCGTCCTCGGCGTGGCCCTCTCCGGCGCCCCGCAGCTCGTCCTGCGGTTCGCTTCGGGCGCGCTCCTGTAGACGGACGGCCGCGCGTCCCGCCCCGGACTCACCCGTACGGGCGTGTGCCCCGTGGGGCGCCCGGCCACGCGTCGCCCCGCGGGCGGCCGGGGAACCCGCTTTGCCCCTCTCGCGTTGACCAGTGAGTAAGGGTCCACTGGAGAGTGGAGATCGAAGCCAAGGGTTCCCCTGCCGCACCACTTGGAGGGCGTACCGTGCACCGTCGGCACAACGGGCTCAGAACCGCCGTACTCCTCGGGGGACTGTCCGCACTCATCATCGTCATCGGCAGTCTGTTCGGACGTACGGGCCTGATCGTCGCCGTCCTCGTCGCCGTCGGCACCAACGCCTACGCGTACTGGAACAGCGACAAGCTCGCCCTGCGGGCCATGCGCGCCCGCCCGGTCAGCGAGTTCGAGGCGCCGGCCCTCTACCGCATGGTCCGCGAGCTGTCGACGGCCGCCCGCCAGCCCATGCCCCGCCTGTACATCTCCCCGACCGAGGCCCCCAACGCCTTCGCCACCGGCCGCAACCCCCGCAACGCCGCCGTCTGCTGCACCGAGGGCATCCTCCGCATCCTGGACGAACGGGAACTGCGCGGGGTCATCGGCCATGAGCTGAGCCATGTCTACAACCGCGACATCCTGATCTCGTCGGTGGCCGGCGCGCTCGCCTCCGTCGTGATGTTCCTCGTCAACTTCGCCTGGCTGATCCCCATAGGACGCTCCGACGACGACGAGGGCCCCGGATTCCTGGGCACGCTGCTGATCATGATCCTGGGGCCGGTCGCCGCCTCCCTGATCCAGCTCGCCGTCAGCCGCTCCCGCGAGTACGAGGCCGACGCCTCGGGCGCCCGGCTCACCGGCGACCCGCTGGCGCTCGCCTCCGCGCTGCGCAAACTGGAGGCGGGCACCCGGCAGCTCCCCCTGCCCCCGGAGCCGCGCCTGGAGACGGCGGGCCACATGATGATCGCCAACCCGTTCCGTCCCGGAGAGGGCCTGTCCAAACTCTTCTCGACCCACCCTCCGATGCCCGAGCGCATCGCCCGGCTCGAACAGATGGCGGGCCACTGGCACTGACCTTCCGGCCGCCGCCCGACGCGTACCGGCCGGGGTGCAACGCTTGAGCACCCGCCGTGCGTCTGGGGGAGAAGGGGACCACCGCCCCGTACTCCGCCGAGCCTGGAAGGCTGCCGACCATGAAGTTCATCCTCAACATCATCTGGCTGGTCCTCAGCGGCCTGTGGATGGCGCTCGGCTACGTCCTGGCCGGCATCATCTGCTGTGTGCTGATCGTCACCATCCCGTTCGGCATCGCCTCGTTCCGGATCGCCGGCTACGCCCTGTGGCCCTTCGGCCGCACCACCGTCGAACGCCGTGACGCCGGCGCCGGCTCGACGATCGGCAACGTCATCTGGGTCATCTTCGCGGGCTGGTGGCTGGCCCTGGGCCACATCTTCACCGGCATCGCCCTGTGCGTGACGATCATCGGCATCCCCTTCGGCATCGCCAACTTCAAGATGATCCCGATCTCCCTCTTCCCCCTCGGCCGCGAGATCGTCCCGACGGACCAGCCGTTCGCCACCCGCTGACGCCGATGGGGCGGCGCGCCCATGGCACACCGCCCCATCCGGTCGTCTCCCGCGACGGCCCGTACGACCGCCCGGCGGGGGTTACCGGTAGTTCACGAACTGGATCGCGAAGTCCAGGTCCTTGCCCTTGAGCAGCTGCTGGACCGCCTGGAGGTCGTCCCTGCTCTTGGAGCTGACCCGCAGCTCGTCGCCCTGCACCTGCGCCTTGACGCCCTTCGGGCCCTCATCGCGGATGATCTTGGCGACCTTCTTCGCGTTCTCCTGGGAGATGCCCTCCTGGATCGAGGCGAAGAGCTTGTACTCCTTGCCCGACGCCTGGGGCTCGCCCGCGTCCAGTGCCTTCAGCGAGATCCCGCGCTTGACCAGCTTGGACTGGAAGATGTCGAGAACGGCCTTCACCCGCTCCTCGGCGTTGGCCCGCATCTCGATCTTCTCGCCGGACCACTCGATCGACGCGCCCACGCCCTTGAAGTCGTAGCGCTGCGAGATCTCCTTGGCGGCCTGGTTGAGGGCGTTGTCGACCTCCTGCCGCTCGACCTTCGAGACGATGTCGAAACTGGAGTCGGCCATGGTGAGTTGGCTCCTCGTACGTAGATCCGTCAGGAAGCGGCCCGACCCGGACCGCCCCGCAAGCCTAGATGAGGGGCCCGCGCCGCCCATGATCCGCCGAGCGGCGAATCGAGTGGCGGAGCACCCCCAGCCATCGGGTATGGTTTACGTCGTTGCCACGGAGCACCGCCCCACAGCGGATCTCCTGACAGCAAACCTTGGCGGTGTGCCCGAGCGGCCAAAGGGAGCAGACTGTAAATCTGCCGGCTCAGCCTTCCCAGGTTCGAATCCTGGCGCCGCCACATGGTGTGGAAATCCCCTCTCACCTACTGATTCAGTAGGTGAGAGGGGATTTCTTGTTTCTGGGCGGTGCTCGGTGCGTCCCGGCCCTTGCCGTGTACACGGTCCGCGTGTCTTCCCCAGGCGTCCCGGCCCTCCGCACCCGTCTCGCGTCGCTTCCTCGATCCGCGGGTGCGTGTGGTGCCGCGTTCGGGTGAGGCCCCTCGTGCGGACGCGGGGCGGGCGGGGCGAGCGGGACGGGTGCGGAGGGCCGGGGGAGACGGGTGCGGGCCATCGGAGCCGCCCCTGTGCCCGGCCGGGACGAGAGGCCGGGGTGACGAAGGTCATAGGGGTGGCTCCGTGTGGCCCGTGGTTACCGGAACCAGCCCGTGAACGACTGCCATGGTTCGCCGACTGTGGTCCGGGTCAGGTACGCCAGCAGGGTCGTGGACCCCGCGTCGGCGACCACGGTGCCCCGGGCGGGCGCGTCGGGCCGGAAGGCGGCCGGGCTGAGGGCGTAGCGTTCGGCGGGTACCTCGCCCGGTACTCCTTCGAGGGGGAGGAAGAGTTCCAGGGGCGTCGTGGAGCGGCCTGTTTCCGGTCCGAGGGTGGCCGAGCCGACCCGGTGGTTGCCCAGGACGCCGTTGGTCATGAGGACGGCCCTGCCGCCGGGGGCCGGGCGGAGGACGCCCGGTGCCTCGGGGAAGAAGACGTCCGTGCGCGCCCCCGACCTCACGTACGCGCCGTAGGTCTGCTGGGTGTAGGGCTGGGACTGTGCCAGGGCGAGCAGGGCGGCGGTGAGCGCGGTGAGTACGGCGAGGCCGCGCAGCGGGTTGGCGCCGGTCGTGGAGCGGTACAGGCGCGCGAGGCGGTACAGCAGGTAGCCGGCGACGCCGCAGAGCAGGCACAGCCAGCTGAGGGCTCCCGTCGGCCCGTAGGCCATCAGGGCGCTCCTGGCGACGACCAGGAGATTGCCGATGATGATCCACGGATAGACGATGCACAGGGCGCCGAACACGGCCCAGCCGTCCGGGAGCAGCAGCCGCGGACGCGGCCCGCCGAAGACGACCCAGCCGACGACCGCGCGGCAGTCGGCCATGCTCTTGTCGCGCAGGTTGGGGATGTTCATCCAGGCCATGAGGGCGATGTAGCCGTCCAGGCGGATGAAGGGCAGCAGGTTGAGGACGCCGGTGAGCGCCGTCATCAGGGCGCTCAGCCCGAGCAGCCGGCCGGTCTCACCGCCGCACAGGGCCGAGCCGAGCGCCAGCAGGCCGGCGGCGGCGAGCTGGCAGATGATCCCGGCGAGGGCGACCAGCATGCGTTCCCGCCGGGTGCGGAGCCGCCAGAGGTCTGTGACGTCGCAGAACATCGCGGGCGCGCAGTAGAAGAGCATCACCCCGATGCGGTGCGGACGGCCGCCGAACCGGGCCAGGACGGCGCCGTGGGCGAGTTCGTGAAGGGCGTTGACGGCCACGACGACGGCGACGGCGATCAGCCAGTAGTGCCACGGCAACGGCTGCCACGCGGCTTCCGCGACCTTCGCCGCGCCGAGCCCGGTGGCCACCAGCCCCGCCACGACCGCGAGCAGGCAGCCGGCCGCCACCGCCCGGCTCGCCATGACGCGCGGCAGCAGACGGCCGGGGGAGAGGAACGCCGGCCGGTCGAGGACGGTGAACTGGAGGGACGCCGGCGGCCGGAAGCGCAGGCGTCGCCGCGTGGGCGGTTCCGTCTCCGTCCCGACGAGCAGTCCCAGGTCGGCGAACTTGCGCAGCGTCGCGTCGAGTTGCCCGTCGGGGACCGCGGGCCCCATGTCCTGCTTGATGCGCGACAGGTCGCGGGTGCCGTCCAGGCCGCGGAGCAGTGCCGCGGCGCCGCCGCCCACCCGGGTGAAGCGGCTGTGCTGTGCGTCCGCGAGGGTCCAGGCGCGTTCCCCCTCCTCCGGCGGCAGGAACTCGATGTCGGGCCGGACCTGCGGATGACTGGGGATCTCCGTCCCGGCGGGGCTGACTGTCATCTCAGAGCGCCTCTGCCGACTTCTCGCGCTTGAGGGCGCAGCCCAGGCCGGCCGCGACATAGCCCGCCAGCAGTGCCGCCGCCGCCCACGCGGGCAGGGGCAGGGTCAGCTCCGGGTCGTGCAGCAGGGACAGCTGGGCGCCGCCCGGCAGGTACCGTCCGAACGACGGGGCGACGACGATCAGTACGGCCTCGATGCCGGTGGTGTAGGCGACTATGGCCAGTACGGCGGCCACCTGGTTGCGGATCAGGTAGCCGAGTGCCACGCCCCAGGGGCCGGCGAACGCGCTGATCGCCACGATCATCACGGTGAGCCGGATCATGTCGGCGTCGTAGGTGGGCGGGTGGCCGGCGGACACCGCCACCAGGGTGCTCGCCAGCGCCGACAGGACGCCCACCGGGATGCCGGTGAGGAAGGCGACGACCGCCTTGGCGGCCAGCACCCTGCCCCGGTGGGGCGTGGCCAGATACGTACGGGTCCAGGTGCGGTGCCGGTACTCGCCGGTCACCAGCAGGGCGCCGGCGATCGTGGCGAAGAGCAGGCCGGCGAAGCCCTGCCGGACGATGGCCTCGGCCGCCGCCGCGCCGGTCGTCCCCTGGTCGGCGACCGTCCGCACGGTGCCGACCCCGGCCATGACGATCAGGGCGAGGCCGATGCCGACGGTGTACAGCAGGCCGCGGCCCGACAGGAGTTTGCGGAACTCGGAGGCCAGTGCGTTGGTCATGCCGCCTCCTTCTTGTCGAGGACGCTGTGGAACGCCTCTTCCAGGGAGGCCCGTTCTTCCTCCGCCATCAGCGCGCTGATCGGTCCCGCGTAGCGCACGCTGCGGCTCAGCACCACGACGTCGTCGGCGGTCCGCTCGATCTCGTCCAGGCTGTGGCTGGAGACGAGGACCGCCCCGCCGCCGTCGGCGAAGTCCCGCAGGAAGGTCCGCAGCCACCGGATGCCGTCCGGGTCGAGCCCGTTGGCGGGTTCGTCCAGGACCAGGGCGCGCGGCGCGCCGAGGAGCGCGCAGGCCAGGGAGAGACGCTGCCGCATGCCCAGCGACAGCGCGCCGATCCTCCGGCCGCGGGCCTCGGCGAGGTCCACGGTGTCCAGCACCTCGTCCACGGTGGTGAACGGCACCCCGATCGACCGGGCGACCAGCCGCAGTTGGCCGACGACGGTCTGAGCGGGGTGGCCGGCCACCTCGGTGACGGCGGCGCCGACGATCCGGGCGGGAGCCCGCAGCTCCCGGTAGGGAACCCCGTCCACCAGTGCGGTACCGGCCGTGGGGACGGTGAGCCCCAGCAGCATTCTGAGAGTGGTCGACTTGCCCGAACCGTTGCGGCCCACCAGGGCGGTGACCGAGCCGGCCGGCACGTCGAACGACACACCGTCCACGACCCTGCGGGAGTCGTAGACCTTGGTCAGGTCCTTGCAAACAATCATTGGTTCCACACTGTTCACTTCCGGAACGGGGCCATGAGGCTCAGCTCTTGCGCGCGAGAAGGCTCAAGATGGCGACGATCTCGACGACGGCCAGTGCCCACAGGCCGATTTGCAGTGCGCCTTCGCTCTGCTTGGCGAATGCGGCGGTGGCGAGCAGAGCGGCACTGAACACGGCGACGTATGCGTAACGGTTCTTCATGGATCAACCCGGTGAGAGAAGGGATTTGACTTCTCTTCGATTCTAATCGGGGCTTTTCGGCGGCCCGGTGGCAGCCCGCCCGGTGGCCGGGAGCGGGGATTCCCGCCGCTCCCGGCCACCGGAAAACGGTCAGGTGATGCTCAGACCGATGACGAAGGCGGCACCGCCGGCCGTGGTCACCTGGACCACGTCGTTCCAGCTGGGTGCGTCGAGGGAGTCGAGTTCCTCGACGGTGAAGTCGGTGGACTCCATGGCCTCGAAGGTTTCCTGGTTCATCTTCGTATTCCTCGTGTTGGTGATGAAGCGGCGGATTCGATCAGGTGAGGGCGACCGCGCCGGCGATACCACCGGCAATGCCCACGCCTGCGGCGAAACCGTCCATGAAGCCCGGTGCGTCCAGTTCCTCCATCTCCTCGACCGCGAAGTCGGCGGCAGTGGTGGAGGTGAACTCGCTGAATTCGTTCTGCATCAATCTCTCCTTGGTACGGGCGGACCGGGGTCCGCACGGTGCGGCGCCGGTCAGGTCAGGGCGATACCGGCGGTCAGACCGCCGCCGATCGCGGCGCCCAGCCACGTCTCCTTGTCCCAGCCGAGGAAGCCCGGGGCGTCCAGCGCCTCCAGCTCCTCGACGGCGAAGTCGAGCGAGGTGCCGGTGGCGGCATTCAGGGAAAAGGAATCGGCAACAGCGTTCATATGGTCCTCCTGGCAATTTCTGATGCGTTCTCATCCTGGCCCGGCGGGAATGGCTTGGGAAGTATTTCCGGCCGACCCTTCGGCCAGGACTGCGTGACCCGGGGTCCACCGGTACGGCACGGTAAAGAAAAACCTGCGGTCCGCCGCCGGTAATACTGCGGGGTGGTGCCGGTGCTGACTGCGTCCGGCGACACGGGAATACTTCGGTTGTGCCCCGGCTTCGGCCCCGTGTATTCATTGGTCGACGCATTTCATGGAGAAGGGCTGGCCGTGAGGGACATCGAGAACGAGGATTCGCGGGACCGGACGGAATTCGAGAACGCCGTACGGCTGAGTTCCTGGTTCGCCGGTGAACGGGAGGAGCCGCGAACGGCCGCGCATTCGGTCCTGGTCCAGTCCGGGGGAGATGTCCGTGCCCTCACGGAATCGGGGCTGGCGGCCCCCGGCGCATGCGTGTTCTCCGACGCCCTGCCCCTCGCTGCCGAGGGCGCGGACGTCCGGTACATATCGGTCGACGGCGGCGTCGAGTTCTCCGGCGACGAACTGATCGTGTCCGGCGACCTTTATGTCCAGGTC
Source organism: Candidatus Streptomyces philanthi (assembly GCF_059553635.1). Taxonomy (NCBI): domain Bacteria; kingdom Bacillati; phylum Actinomycetota; class Actinomycetes; order Kitasatosporales; family Streptomycetaceae; genus Streptomyces; species Candidatus Streptomyces philanthi. The sequence goes on along the minus strand of NZ_JCANQV010000158.1, from coordinate 2,871 downwards.
TTCGACTACGGCTCCCTTCCCTATCTTTCGGTGGCCGGCCCGACCGTCGTACGGATCACCTGCCCCGAGGACCACGAGGCGTTCCTCGCCGACGCCGACCGGGCCGTCCACGAGGGCGGCTGGGCCGAGCAACTGGCGCACCCCTCCGTACAGCTCGCGGACGTCGCGACCCTTGCCGCGCCCGACCGGAACCCCGGCCTGGGACGGCTCTACCTCACCTCCGACGGCCGGGTCCGCACCGGCGTGGGCGGCGCCGACCTGGGCGACGCCGCCGGCGGGGCCGCCGCCGTACGGGCCGCCCTCGACGCGTACGGCGGTGATCCGTCGCTCGGCTCCGTGATCCCCCGGGAACCGCTGCGGGCCGGTGCCGCCGAGCGTCCCTGGCTGGAGCGGTACACGCGGGCGCTGGACGTCCGCCGGCGGCTGGCCCCGAAGTACGGGACCGGCATCCGCGTCTCCGGCTTCGGCGGCCGCTTCACCGACGGGCTGCCGGCCCTGCCCGTCGAGGCCGCCGACCTGCCGCTGCTCCTGGAGATCTCCGGCGAGGTCCACGCGGTCCGCGCGGACGACTGCCGGCTGTTCCGGATGGGCGGGGGCGCGGCCCGGCTCCTGGAGATCTTCTCCGCGCTCGGCGCGGCGGGCGGCACGGACGCCACCGCCGAGGCGGCGATGGGCGAGGCCGCCGCGTTCGCCGGCCGTCTGCTGGGCATCTCCGCCGACGAGGCGCTCCGGACGTACGCCGCCGTCGCGGCCCGGCTGGCCGACACGGCACCGCTCCCCGGCCGGACGGGCGGCCGCGCCTGATGACCGCTTCCCCCGCGCTCCCCGGGCTCGCCGGACAGATCGCCGAGGCCCTCGGAGACTCCCTCACCGTCGCCGAGTTGTACGGACCGCTGGGCGGCCCCGTCTACCACGAGCTGACCGCCGACGACACCCACGAGGTCCGCGACGTCCTCGCCCTGCTGCGCGGCAGGCGCGGCCCGGTGCTCGAACTCGCCTGCGGCTCCGGCAGGTTGACCGTTCCGCTGCTGGCCGCCGGCCACGAGGTCACCGGGCTCGACACCTCCCGGAGCCTGCTGTCCGCCCTTCACGACCGGATGGCCGAACCCGCCGCCCGGCGGCTCGGCCGGCGGCTGACCCTCGTCGAGGCCGATATGTGCGCCCTCGACCTCGGCCGCACCTTCAGCACCGTCCTCCTCGGCACCACCACCATCGGCCTGGTGCCCGCGGACCGGCGACCGGAGTTCTTCCGCCGGGTGTACGACCACCTCGCACCGGACGGCGTCTTCGTCCTCAGCGCCCATGTGCCGTCCACCGGTGCCGGCGGCCCCGAGGAGACCGTCCGGCCGTGGGTCACCCCCGACGCGGTCAACTTCCTCGTCGAACGGGCCGACCCCGAGCACGGGCAGCGCCATGTCGCCATCCTCCGGGTGCCCCGGACCGGGACACCGCTGCTGCTGACGTCCACCGTCCACGTACCGGACGCCGACGTCCTGGCCGGGGAACTCGCCGGCGCCGGATTCGTCCTCGACGGCGTCCGCCCGGCCCGCCCGACGTCCGCCGCACCCGCCGAACTGAGCATCCTGACCGCGAGGAGGGCCGCATGAGTCCCGAGAACCCCTACCCCCTGTGGGAGTCCCTGCTGCCGCTGAGGGAGCAGGGCCGGCCCGAGCGCCGGGCGGTCGGCGCGCAGGGCTCCCGACTGCGCTTCGCCGACGGGAGCGAGGTGCTCGACGCCACCAGCGGCCTGTGGAACGTCAACATCGGCTACGGCAACACCGCCATCGCCGACGCGATCGCCGGGGCCTGCCGGGACGCCTCCTACCTGAACCTGTTCCGCTACTCCCACACCTACGCGCTCCGCGCGGCCGAAGACCTCGTCGCCGCCGCGGGGCCCGCGTCCTACGGGCGCGTCGTCTTCTCGACGTCCGGCGGCTCGGCGAACGACCTCGCCATGAAGATCGCCCGGCAGTACGCGGTGCTGCGCGGGCAGCCCGAACGCCGCCTCGTGGTCGGCCTCAAGGGCAGCTACCACGGCCTGACGTACGGCGCGCACTCCCTGACGGGGGAGGCGCTCGGCCAGCAGATGTACGGGGTGGACCTCCGGAACGTCCGGCACGTGGACCCCACCCGGCCCGAGGAGCTGGAGCGGTTCATGCGGCGCCACGGCCACCAGGTGGCCTCGCTGGTGTGCGAGCCCGTCCTCGGGTCGGGCACCCACGCCCTGTCCGCCGACTTCGTCGAGACCGTGCTGGCGCTGCGGCGGGAGTACGGATTCCTGCTCGTCGCGGACGAGGTGGCGACCGGCTTCGGCCGCACCGGCCCGCTGTTCGCCACGTCCGCCTGGGCCGAATCCCCCGACCTGCTGCTCACCTCCAAGGGCCTGACCAACGGCACCTGCGCCGCGTCGGCCGTCCTCGTCTCCCACCCGGTCGGCGCGCTGTTCGAGGAGCGGGACGCCGTCCTGCTGCACGCCGAGACCCAGGCGGGCGCGCCCACCTCCTGCGCGGCCGTCACCGCGACGCTGGAGCAGTTCGACGCGCTGGACGCCCTCGCGGCGGGTACCCGGACGGGGGAGCGGCTCGGCCGGCTGCTGGACGCGCTGGCCGACCGCGTACCGGCCGTGCACGGCGGCAGCGGCCTGGGCTGCTTCCGCGCCGTCCATCTGCGGGACGCCGACGGTGCCCCGTTCGACGAGCGGGCCGTACGGCACGCCGTCGAAGCGGTACGCGGCCACGGCGCGCTGGTCTACCCGGGCCCCGGCTGCGTCCAGCTCGTCCCCATGCTGACCAGCGACGAGCAGGACCTGGACGACCTGGCGCACGCGCTGACCCGGGGACTGGCCGAGGCGAGCGGCCGGGCGGGCCACTG
>NZ_JCANQV010000157.1:0-13817 GCF_059553635.1 Candidatus Streptomyces philanthi | reverse complement strand
GCGCTCCCCGTCCTCGACGGTGCCGACCTGGATCACCAGGCGCCGGCCGGCCGCGGCGGTCCGCGCGCAGACCGCGTCGTCGGGCAGGCCGAAGAAGGACAGGTACACGCGCCCGGGGGTCTCGTCGAGCACCTGGCCCACCTGGCGGTCGAGGTCGTCCGGCCCGACGACCTCCGGGATGAGGTTGACGCCGACGGGCCGGTCGGTGCCGGCCGTGAGGCGGCCGAGCAGGGCCGACAGGGGGGCGTCCAGGAGCTTGTAGCCGCCGGCGCAGCCTCCCGCGCCGGCGTCGGACACGGCGCACGCCAGTTCCGCGCCCGCCACGCCGCCCATGCCCGACTGGAGCAGGCCGACGTCCAGGCCGAGCGTCGCCGCCGTCGTCGCGCGCATCAGCCCAGGTCCTCGACCGCGGCCACCGCGGCCGCGGTGCTGCCGAACCGGTCGGTCAGGGCGTGCACCCAGCGTTCGAGGCCGAAGGCGAGGCAGCTGGTGTGCGCCGTGGTGTCGCCGGCCCGGATGGCGCAGCGCTCGCCGAAGAAGTTCCGGTGGTAGTTGACGGAGCCGATCGCCAGGCCGTTGACGACGAACTCCTCCTTCACGGGGAACACCCGCTGCATCATCGCCTTGCTGCCGTTCTTGTCGAAGAACGGGTCGGTGGCGACCTCCAGCCGGAGGTCCAGGCCGAGTTCGGCGCACAGGGTCGTCACGGCGTCCTTGGCGCGGACGAGGTGGTCCTTCGCCGCGTCCTCCGGTCCGACGCAGACGATCTCCCGCATGGAGAAGCCGAGGAGCCGTTGCAGGCCCTGGTAGTGGTCCTCGTTGCGGAAGCAGGTGCCGACCGTGGTGCGCATCGTCCCCTCGGGCGGCAGTACCGCGCCCTCCATGTGGAGGTAGAGCGCGTAGCACGCGGCGGAGGGCAGTGCGAACGCGGTCGGTTCCATCGCCTTGGTGGGGATGCGGTCGAGCGGGCGGGGCGCCTCGGTCAGCAGGGCGCCCAGGCGCCCGGGGTCGAGCCGGGTCGCCGCGAGGCCCAGGTGGGGGAAGTTGTCGTAGTAGTCGAAGGTGTCGAGGTCCTCGCAGCGCAGCAGGAACGGGAACCGGAACTCCGGTGCGTCCCAGCGTGCGGCGAGGCGCAGGAACACCGCGTCGATCGCCCTCAGCAGCCGCAGCTGGCCGTCGTCGAGAACTCCCAGACCGTTGTCGGTCGCTGTGGTCGTCATGCCGCTTCCTTCGTGAAGAATCGCGCTTCCAGCGCCTTGAGGGTGCGGAAGTCGTCCAGGTCCACGTCCTCCGGGTCGATGGGTTCGCCGGTCAGCTCCTCCAGCAGGAAGATGAACTCGACGAAGGCGAGGGAGTTGATGGCCCGGCTGTCGATCAGGTCCAGGTCGTCGGGCAGCTGGTCGAGCTTGGGGTTGCGGCCCAGGATGAAGGCCCGGACGGCCTGGAGGGGGTCGGTCGTCACTTGATCAGCTCCCTGCCGGCGCCGGCCTTGGTGAGGAACTTCCTGGTGCGCTTCAGCACCTGGTCGTGGGCCGCCGCCCGGGCGGGGTGCTCCAGCGCGCGCCGCCGCAGCGCCAGGGCGTCCGGGATGCCCGCGTCGCGGTAGGCGGCGGGGTTGTAGAGCGTCCCGATGCTGTACTGGAGGTAGTCCTCCAGGTATGCGGCGACCACCGGTACCTCGTCCGGGTCGCGCTCGGCGACCTGGCCCAGGAGATGGGTGAAGACCATCCGGCCGAAGGCGACATGGCGGCTCTCGTCCTGGTGGTGCACCCGGTTGATCTCGCGGGCGATGGGCGGCAGCGTGGGGTCGGTCGCCATGTGCGCGTTGTAGTGGTCGACGATCTCCTCGAAGATGAGGATCCGTGCGAACACGATGAGTTCGCGGGCGACCTTCGACAGATGGTCCACGGAACCGGCCTTCAGCGTCGGCTGCGCGGGATACAGCTTGCCGGCGTAGCGCAGACAGAACTGCGCGAAGAACCACATGTGCTCGTTCTCCTCACCGATGAAGTGGTGGAGGAATTCCGAGACGTCCGCATAGGTGCGTTCGTGGATGCGCATCACGACTTCGCTCATCAGCTCGCGGATGCCGTGGATGTTGAGGCTGAAGAAATTGATGGCCTCGTACTTGGTGAGTGCGATCTGCTGTTCGCGGGTCAGCTCGTCCCACATCGGCGTGCCGGCCAGGGTGGTCAGGCTCTCGCTCATCCACGGCAGGCCGGGGTCGATGGTGTCGGGCCAGTCGAACATCGTGTACGGGTTGTAGTAGCCGGATGCCGCCAGCTTCTCCAACCGGTCCAGTTCGAGTACGACCGGTTGGATTTCGCGTACTGCCACTTTCACTCGCCCTTCCCAACAGTATGGTTCGAGGGTTCAGCTTCGGCGTGCCGACCGGATGTCCGTGCGAACCTGGACCGGCAGCGGTGAACCACATTCGTGACGGACGAAGGACGCGTTACCGGAGGCGGTGGACGGGATCACCTTGTTGTAGACCGACCCGAGGCACAGTTCCTGGAATTCCCCGGTGTTCGCCGGCAGCCGCGCGGCCAGCTGTGCCTTGGCGATGTCGACGGTCCTGAGCGCGCCGTCGTCGTCCTCGACCTCGACACAGGCGTGCGGCAGGTCGAGGGCGCCCCCGAGGACGCCGCAGAACCAGCCGCGTTTCGCCTCGGCCCGGTAGCCGGCCGCGCGGAAACGCTCGGCCAGGAACAGGCTCGCCGCGATGCAGCTCGTCGCGCCGAGGGAGTGGACCAGCTCGTGGTCGGCCTGCATCGGTACGGGGATCATCTGCCAGCGGTACCCGGCGTCCAGGTACGCGCCGACGAGCCGTCGCAGCTCCGGTGAGACCAGTGCCGTGCGGGCGCCGGTCGTGGTGACCGTCGCCGCGTACCGGGCCGATCCCGCGCTCGCCGCCGGTGTCGTCACGTCGGTGAGGTCTCCGCCGAACCGGACGACGTCGGGCCCCTCGAAGTGCCATGGCGCGGCCCCGGCGCAGTCGCCGCATTCCATCGTGACCCGGAAGTCCCAGGACTTCGTCCGCAGGAGGTCGTCGACCGGTCGGCCGGCGAACCGGAAGAGCATACGGAACGCGAGTTCCGGCTGCGTCGTGGTTCTGCGGGAATACATGCCGAGGTTGTACAGGTCGTTCATGTCGAAGTGGCGTACTCCGTCACGGTCCTCGAAGGGCAGCCCCGCGCCGACAAGGGTGTCGATGTCCGCCGGCGCGCAGCCGAGCATTTCCCGCGCCACGGATTCCGGCCGGGTCCTGCTGGCGTACTCGGCGGGAATGAACTCGATGGAATCCGCCACCTTCTCCCACGGCGTGGGTGCGACTGCGGTGCTCTGCGACATGACCCATGTCCCCCGAATGAAATGCACACACCGATGAACGGCGCATGCCACAACGAATGATCCGTCAGCCCTCTACCGGCATCCCGGGAAGCGCTACGGACATTAACAGCCGCAGATCACTTCACGACAGATTCACTTCACATTCGTCCCCGTGCGTTTTGCACGGACGGACCGGGAAAGCCAAAGGCCGGGCAGGGTTCAAGGACCCTGCCCGGCCGAGAGGAAAACCGGTGCCGGCCTCCCGGCGTATGCCGGGCCCGGCCGAAATGCGATGCATCGCGATAACGCCCCGTCATTTCCGGGGGCGGGGAAGGACGGCGGACGCGCATACCGGTCCGCGGCCGTTGTCCATCACGCCGGCCGCCGGATATTCAGATCCAGTGCGCGTTCCGGGCGATACGGAGCGCGTCGATGCGGTTGCGTGCGCCGAGTTTCACCACCATGGACGAGACGTGGTTGCGCACGGTCCCTTCGGACAGGCACAGCCGTGCCGCGATCTCGACCACCGTGTCACCACGGGAGAGGTGCTCCAGTACGGACAGCTGCCGTGCGGTCAGCGGGCAGTCCTCGTTGACGAGTGCCGCGACCGTCATCTCCGCGTCGAAGACCCGCTCGCCCTGGTGCACCAGATGAATGGCCTCGAAGAGGCGGCGAGGGGGATCGCTGCGCCGCACCATGCCGTCGATCCCGCCGGTGAAGGCTCTGCGGACCACGGAGCGGGGGCACGCGGTGGCGAGCAACAGCGTCCGGCACGCCGGAAGGGTGGCGATCTTCTCGGCCATCTCGACGGTTTCCCCGTCCCTGCCGCCGAAACTGACGATCACCACGTCGGGCTGTTGCAACTCGGCGAACTCCAGCGCGGCGAGATGACCGCCCACCGATCCGGTAACCCTGATCTCCTCGCGCTGCTCAAGTAATGCCGTGAGCGCGCTTCTGGACAAATGCAGGTCGTCGAGAACCAATACATCGATGCCCACCCGGGTCCTCCATCTACTGGGACCCCGCACTCTAGCATACGTGTACGAAAACTAAGCCTTCCCGGTCGCGTTTTTTCTGGTCACCCGTCACTCCTCTCCGTTTCCCCCAAACCACTCCCTGCAATGCGTTACTCGATTACACAGGCCCGGACATCAATTCCGCCGAGAAGCTACAGGATTCACCAGCGGGATACCCGGAGGGGGAATCGGCGACGAAAAGGAATCTCTCCTTCCGGCGTTCCCGCGACTCCCGCGATTCCCTCGGGGCCGCGCTTCTCCCCGTACGAAGCCTGGCCCGGTGCCGTCCGCACCGCCGCCACCGAGGAAGCGTCGGTGCGACGTGCGCCGGGCCAGGTCCCACGGGACTCCCCTACCGCACGCGCGGCGGTTCGGCCTCCTCCGCGGCCGGGGCCTCGGCCGGCGCCTGCGGCGTCTGGCGCACTCCCCGGTGGGTGAACGTGAAGACGACCAGGGCCGCCAGCATCACCGTGCCGAAGAAGTACGGGACCGTGTGGCCGATCTCGTAGAGGCCGTTGCCCACCAGCGGGCCGATCATGAAGGTGAAGGCGACGGCCGCGTTGACCAGCCCGGCGACGCTCGCCTGCTCCTCCCGGGTGGCCAGCAGGCTCGGCGCGGACATGATCCCGGGCATACCGAACCCGAGGCCGGTCCCGAGCAGGGCGACACCCACACCGATCAGGAGTCCGGTCGGGGCGACGGCCACGACGAGCATGCCGAGGGTCATCAGGATCGCGCCCACCCGCAGGAAGCGGAGCGAGGGCCAGCCCAGGCGTGGAACGGCCACGACCTGGACGATGACGATCATCCCGGCACCGGCCAGGGTGACCATGCCGGTCACCGTCCCAGTTTCGTTCGTCCCGAGGTGCAGCCTGTCCTGGAGGAGGAAGCCGACCGTCATCAGGACGATGGTCATCGCGAGGTACAGGCAGAAACCGATGGTGAGGAAGGGCCACATGCGGCGGTCGAACGGGCTGACCTTCGTCGCCTTCGGACGCTCCTGCCGGACCTGAGGCTTCGGCACGCTGATCGCGACCAGGACGGCGATCGCGGCCAGGATGGCCGGCGCCACATACATGGGGGGCAGCAGTCCGGCGATGCTCAGCAGTCCGCCGATGGCGGGGCCGACGGCCAGGCCGAGGCCCTGCGCCGCGCTGAAGATGGACATACCCCGGACGCGTTCGGCCTCACCGGTGGTCATGTCGGCCACATAGGACTGCGCGGTGACCGGCGTCGCGGCCCAGGCGAGGCCGAACACGACGCCACGGCTGAGGATGACCAGCACATACGCCACCGACACCGGGAGCCCGCCGGTCAGCCCGATCTGCGCGATGACCGCGAACGCCAGCAGGCCGATCGTCGCGCCCACGAGCGAGATGAGCAGGACGGTGCGGTGGCCCCAGGCCATGGCGCGCCTGCCCCAGAACGAACCGGCCAGCACCACCCCGGACGCGCCGACGAACATCACGAGCCCCAGCGCCAATTCGCTGAATCCGAGTTCGCGCGCGAGGGGGGCGAGGATGGGGTTCACCATCTGCTGTCCGGTCATCAGACCGAACACGGCCAGGCATACCAGCAGAATCGCCCGCTGGTTGGCAAGCTTCGGACTAGCGCTCATGACGGGCTCCGTTCTCGGCACCGCCCGCGGGCGCACGTCGGGGGTCGGCACATAACGAGACGACCGGCGGGTGACCGGTCGCGTTCCCCGAAGGGGATTCGGTGCGGCTGGTCCGCGTGTTCACCTCCGAGTCCCGTGGCCCGGCGACCGGTTCCGCAATGCTCATGGCGTGGGTACCCCCTAAGGGCAGCGTCGGGATTTGGCGTCATGCTACCGACGCGCGAGCACTTTGTCTACGCGTATACTTACTGTGCGCGCCACCCCGACTCCGCTGTTTTCCTTACGGAGTTCGCCCTCAAGTTCCGGGAACACGGCAATCCGTTCCACGGGCCTGGCGGAGGGGAAAAAGAACCGGCGGCCGGCGGGCAAAGCGGAGCCGTTCCCCGCGGGCCATTGCGCGCGGACGTTCCCGGTGAACCGGACCGCGTGCGTGACGTCGGCAGCGGGTCCCGAAGGCAATACCGGTGAGGCTCCAACCCGCCAGAGCGACCTGCCGGACCGGAGCCTCTTCCCGCGGACCGGGCGTCGTCACGCCTCCGCGCCGTACCGCCGCGCCACCGGGCGCTCCGTCCCCGCCCCGGTGTTCACGACGCGTAACCGGACTCCTGGAGACGGGACTTGAGCGTCCGCTTGTCGGTCTTGCCGACGGCGGTCAGCGGCATCTCGTCGAGCACCACCAGCCGGTCCGGCAGTTTGTACGGCGCGATCCCCCGGTCCCTGAGACCGGCCTGCACCTCACGCAGGGTCGGCGGCCGCCGCTCGTCCTGCGGCACCACGCACGCGCAGGTCTGCTCCCCCATGTGGGGATGCGGCAGGCCGATCAGCGCGGCGGAGGCGATGCGCGGGTCGGCGAGCAGATGCTCCTCGACCTCCTGGGCCGGTACCTTCTCCCCGCCCCGGTTGACCACGTCGTTGACGCGTCCCACCACTTCGAGGTAGCCCGCCGCCGTCCGCCGGACCACGTCGCCGGTGCGGTAGTACCCCTCGTCGGTGAACTGCGTACGGTTGCGTTCCTCGGCCCGGTAGTAGCCGCGCACCGTGTACGGGCCGCGGGTGAACAGCTCGCCCTCCTCCCCCGGCGCGGCGTCCCCGCCGTCCTCGCGGATCACCCGTATCTCGTCACCGGCGGCCAGCGGGCGTCCCTGCGTATGGAGGACCACGCTCTCCGGGTCGTCCAGCCGCGTGTAGTTGAGCAGGCCCTCCGCCATTCCGTACACCTGTTGCAGGGTGCAGCCCAGGGTCCTGGGCACCTCGCGCGCGGTGGCCGGGCCGAGCCGGGCCCCGCCGACCTGGAGGAGTGCGAGGGACCCCAGATCGTGTTCGGTCCATCCGGCGGCGTCGAGCCACAGCGGCACCAGCGGGGGCACCAGCGAGGTGACCGTCACCCCGGCGCTCTCGATGAGGGGGAAGCACGATTCGGGGGTCGGCGCGGGGGCCAGTACCGCGGTGCCGCCCAGCCGCAGCGTCCCCAGCACCCCGGGGCAGGCCAGGGCGAAGTTGTGTCCCATGGGCAGCGCGCACAGATAGCGGGTGCCGGCCGTGAAGCCGCACAGCCGTGCGCTCTGGCGCAGTTGGTAGGTGTAGTCGGCGTGGGTGCGCGGGATCAGCTTCGGCGGCCCGGAGGTGCCCCCGGAGAGCAGGAACAGCGCCACGTCCTCGGCGTCCGGTGCCGGGAGGTCCACCGGGTCCGCGTCCACCTCCGCCAGGGCGGTGAAGGGTCCCGGGTCGCCGGCCACGAGGACGTGCCGCAGGCAGCCGGTGCCCTCCAAGACCTCCTTGGCGATGGTGCGGTAGTCGCAGTCGAGCCCCTGGTCCGCGCAGACGTACGCCACCGCTTCCGAGGCGTTCACCAGGTGCGTGATCTCCGAGGTCCGGTGCGCGGGCAGCGCGAACACCGGCAGGGCCCCCAGCCGGAAGAGGGCGGTGCACAGCACGACCATCTCCACGTCGTTGGGAAGTTGCACCACGACACGGTCGCGGGCGCCGATTCCGATGCCGCGCAGGCCGGCGGCGAGGCGGTCGGCCGCCCGGTTCAGCTCGCCGTAGGTGAGGGTGCGGGTGTCCGTGACCACCGCCACCCTGTTCCCGGCGCCCGGGAGGGACAGGGGCAGGCTGCCGAGAACCTCGTCGTTCCAGTACCCCTTGGCCCTGTAGTCACGGGAAAATGACTCAGGCCATGGCACGCAGCCGTCAAGCATGGATCATCCCAACTCTCGGATTCTGGAAGGGACGCCGCGCGGACGCGGCGGCAGGAACCCGGACGGGCCGCCGAAGGGATCGGCCGGCGGCCCCGGGCGCCGAGGACCCGCCTCCGTGAACGGCGGGACGCTCTCCGGGAGCGGGCTTCGCCGCGGCCGGGGAGACACCGCGGGCGCCGTGGCCGGCGGATCCCGCTCCATGCTCCTCGCAGCGCATACCGCCGTGCCCCCGTTCCCGCGTACCGATCACCAGGTCCTCGGCACAGCAGCTTCGCAGAGGGATCTGGCCGGTTTCTGGATGCGTTCTCGGGAAGCGGCGGCCGGCGCCGCGCCGTTCCGTCATCGGGCCAGGGCCGCGCGCCCGGTCGGCCGCGTGACGAAGGGCCGCGCCTCGACGCCCCCCCTCAGCTGCCGGGCACCCGGTCGAGGTCCGGGTCGAACCGGGTCGCCCAGGCCGGTTCCCAGGTCAGCAGGGTGTGTTCGCCGGTGTCGAGGTCGATGTCGACGACGTGGCGGAAGCCCGCGGACTCGGCCGCGGTGACGCGCGGCCGGTCGTCGGCGGGGGCCGCGAAGACGAGGCGGCGGCACCGCGGGTCCGTCGTCCCGAGGGCGCCGGCCAGTGCCGCCAGGAGGTCCGGGAGGGCGTTTTCGGCGCAGGTGCCCACCCGGACCTCCAGGTCGCGCAGCCCCACGGGGTAGGCGTCGCGCAGCCGGCCGGCCGCGCAGCGCTCCACCCGGACCTCGGCGCTGCCCGGCGCGCCGGTCACCCGCAGCTCCTGGGCGTGGCGGGTGCGGTGCCGGGTCTCGGTCCGCCAGCCCGGCGCGAGGTGGACGTCGGGCAGCGGAGGTACGGGGATCACGTCACTCCTCCTCGGCGGCGAGGTGCCGGACGGCGGGTTTGTCGAGCTTGCCCGAGCCGTTGCGGGGCACGACGTCGACGAGCTTGAGGCGGCGGGGCAGCTTGTACCGGGCCACGTGGCGGGCCGCGTGGTCGCGCACGTCGTCGAGGGTGATCCGGGTGCCCTCGGCGACCGAGATCACGGCGACGACGGTCTCGCCCCACTTCGGGTCGGGGAAGCCGACGACGGCGGCGTCCAGGACGCCCGGCATGGTGGCGAGGGCCTGCTCGACCTCGGCGGGGTACACGTTCTCCCCACCGCTGATGATCATGTCCTTGAGGCGGTCGACGACGTAGAGGAAGCCGTCCTCGTCGAAGCAGCCGATGTCCCCGGAGTGGAACCAGCCCTCCGCGTCGAACGCCTCCGCGGTCGCCCCGGGGTCGTTCCAGTAGCCGGCGGCCACGTTCGGGCCGCGGACGACGATCTCGCCCCGGGTGCCCGCGGGGACGGGCCGCTTGGTGACGACGTCCACCACACGGACCTCGGTGTGGGGCATGGGGATGCCGGCCGAGCCGGTCTTGTCGAGGGTGCGTTCCGCCGGGAGGTGGGTGGCGAACGGGGCGGTCTCGGTCAGCCCCCACGCCTGCTGGAGCAGGACGCCCCCCTCGGCGTACTGCCGCACCAGCGAGGGCGGGACGGGGGCGCCCGCGACCACGACCGCCCGCAGGTGGCCGAGGTCCCGGGCGAAGAAGCCGGGGACGCGGGCCAGGGCGGTGAACATCTGCGGCACGCCGAACAGGGAGTTGATCCTCAGCCGTGCCAGGTCGTCCGCGCACTGCTCGGGGTCGAAGGCGCGGCGCACCACCACGGTGCCGCCCCGGGTGAGGGCGCGCAGTGCGAAGCTGTTGAGCGCCCCGATGTGGAACAGGGGTGCCGCGGCGTAGGTGGTGTCGCCGCGCCGGGTGTCGAGGCGGAGTTCGACGTTGACGGAGTTCCACCAGGCGTTGCCGTGGGTCAGGACGACGCCCTTGGGCGCCCCGGTGGTGCCGGAGGTGAACATCAGGACGGCCGGGTCGTCGGCCTGCCGGGCCACGGCGGCGGGGGCGGGTGCGGCCGCGGTGAGGAGGGACGACCAGCACTCCCAGCCCTGCGCGGGGGCGGCCGGGATCTCGGGGTCGTCGTCGACGAGCAGGAAGCGGCGCAGGGCGGTCCGGTCGCGGACGCGGTCCACGGCCGCCCGGTGGCCCTCCTCGCAGACGAGGGCCGTGGCGCCACTGCTCTCCAGGACCTGGGCGAGTTCGGGGTCGGCGAAGCGGAAGTTCACCGGGACGAACAGCGCGCCGACGCGGAAGGCGGCGAGCAGGGTGACGAAGAAGGCGGCGCTGTTCAGCCCGAGGTAGGCGACGCGGTCGCCGTCCCGGACGCCGCCGTCGGTCAGGACGCCGGCCAGGCGGGCGGCCTTGTCGTCGAGCTGCCGGTAGGTCAGGTCGCCTCCCGGGTAGTCGACGACGACGGCGTCGGCGTGGTAGCGGGCGTTGCGGGCGACGGCCGTGGCGGCGTTCAGGTCGACCGCGGCGCCGGAGTTGTGCGGGTGGGGCGTGGTCACGGTGGGCTCCTCGGTGAGCTCAGAGGTGGTCGCCGCCTGCGGCGGTGGCGAAGCCACGGACGCCGATCCCGCCGTCGACGGAGATCGCGTGGCCCGTGATGGGGCCGCTCTGGTCGCGTGCGGCCAGGAGGACGTACGGTCCCGTGAAGTCGCGCGGGTCGGTGCTGGAGTCGTGCAGCGGAATGGGCGGCGGCGGGGCGCCGGGCCCCTTCTTCGCGAACGACGCCGACAGGGAGCGCTCCGACAGGTCGAGGGACTCCGGGCCGCGCAGGTCCGTGTTCATGCCTCCGCAGGCGACGCCGTTGACGCGGACCTTGGGGGCCAGTTCGTAGGCCAGTTCGCGCATCAGGCCGAGGCAGGCGTGCTTGCTGGCGGTGTAGAGGGGGCCGCCGCCGTTGACGTGGAAGGAGGCGTTGGACAGCGTCATGACGATGCTGCCGCGGCTCTTGACCAGTTCGGGCCAGGCCGCCTGGGCCGCGAGGAGGTAGCCCTTGACGTTGACGGAGAACACCTCGTCGAAGGCGCTGTCGAGGGCGTCCGCGGTCAGGCGGGTGAGCTGGCGCTGGTAGTCCCACACGCCCGCGTTGGCGACGAGGGTGTCGAGCTTGCCGAAGCGGTCGACGGTCGCGGCGACGGCCGCGTGCAGCGCCTCGGCGTCGCGCACGTCGGCGGCGACCGTGTGGAAACGCTCGGGCGCCCCGGAGGCGTGGGCGACCTCGTCGAGGCGTGCCTTGTCGCGGCCGAGGACGGTGACACACGCTCCCTCCGCGACGAAGCGTTCGGCGACGGCGCGTCCGATGCCGGAGCCGCCTCCGGTGATCAGTGCCGCGTATCCGTCCAGCCAGCCGCGGCTCATGCCGCCTCCTCGGTGAGGAAGCCGGTGACCAGCCGCTCGAACTCCCGCTGTCGTTCGAGCTGCACCCAGTGGCCGCAGCGGCCGAAGACGTGGAGCTGGACGTCGCGTATCTGCTTGAGCATGAGCTGGGCGCCGTCGAGGGTGATGGTGCGGTCGTCGCGGCCCCACAGCAGCAGGGTCGGCGCGGTGATCCGGTGCAGGTCGCGCCAGAGCGGGTCCATGCCGCCGCGCCGGGCGAACGCGGCGTTGTAGCGGTGGTAGAAGGCGATGTGGCTCTCGTCGAGGGAGGACTCGTAGCGGGCCTTGACGACGTCGGCGCCGAACTGCTTGTGGTCGAAGACCATGGTGCGGATGAACGCGCCCATCTTCTTCTCGCTGGGGCCGGTGCCGTTGTAGTAGCGGAACATCTCCTTCTGACCCTCGGTCGGGGTCGGGCCGAAGGGCAGCCAGCCGCCGCCGGGGGCCATCAGCACCAGGCGGGTGACGCGGTCGGGGCGCTGCTGGGCCATGGCGAGGGCGGCGGCGCCGCCGAGGCTGTTGCCGAGGAGGTGGAAGGTCCGCACGCCGAGGGAGTCCAGTGCCTGGAAGAGGGCGTCGGTGGTGATCTCGGTGATGGACCGCTGGTCGAGGTCCTCCTCGGTGGGGCGGTAGCTGTCGCCGAAGCCGGGCTGGTCCGGCAGCAGGACGCGGAAGTGGCGGGCGAGTTCGGGGAGGTTCTGGTGGTAGTTGCTGACACCGGAGGCGCCGGGGCCGCCGCCGTGCAGCATGACGAGCACGGGGCCCTGCCCGGTCTCGGCGACGGCGATCTCGCCGAGGGAGGTCGTCACACGGTGGTGCTTGAGGGGGAGGTCGGTCACAGGAGTTCCCGTCGGCAGTGGGTGGCAGGAGGGTGGTGCGGGCGCCGTCCGCGTGCGGGGGCGGGGCGGACGGTCTAGAAGAAGGTGGAGATGTTCTTCGCCTGGAGGATGTTCTGGTCCAGGAGGATGGTGCGGCGGGCGACCCGCAGTCCGTCGGGGGTGCGGCGCAGGACGTCGGTGCGGCCGCCGGCGAAGAGGTTCTCCTCGCGTTCCAGGCGGTTGCGGTGGACGAGGAAGGCGGAGCGCACCTGGAGGTCGTCCTCGGTGAAGTCCGGGTCCTGTGCCGGGTCCATGTGGCGGACCAGGACGTTGGTCACCAGGTGGCGGGTGCGGGACGGCGGGTCCTCGGCCCAGGCCATGCCGGAGTCGAAGCGGCGCACGCGCCAGGCGAGGCTCTCCTTGGTCTCGTCGTAGTAGGCGGCCTCGCCGCGCGCGGCGACGGAGAGTGCCTGCTGGCGGCGGAGCCGGTTGGTGCGGGTCGGCATCCAGTAGTCGAGGTCGTCGGCGAGCAGGTCGAGCCAGTCGGTGAAGCGGCCGGCGTCGAGGAGGTCGGCCTCCTCGTAGTAGAACTGCTCGACCTCGAAGTGGGTGTCGCGGTCGGCCCGTGCTCCCGCGCGGGACCGGGCGGGTTCGGTGCTCGTGCTCACGGGGTCATTCGATCCCTTCTGCGCATGCTGTCGGTAGGTGCTGTTCCGCCCTGCGGGACGTCAGCCGCGCAGCAGGGCGCGCAGGTTGACGGAGGGGTCCGCCAGGCGGTCGGGGTCGGCGGGGGTACGGCGGTCGATCATCCGGCGGGCGGCCCGTACGGCGGCGGAGTCGTCGACGGCGGCCGCGGCGACGACGTGCCCGTCGTCCAGGCCGAACACCGCGAAGGCCGGGTCGTCGAAGGAGCCCCTGGTCACGGTCCGGGTCGCGGACGCCATGCGGCCGACGGCCTCGATGTGGTGGCCGTGCCGGTCGGTCCAGAACCAGGGCGCCGTGGCGGCGGGCGGCGGGGTGCCGATGACGGTGGCGGCGGCGCGGGCGCCGTCGGCCTCCGCGGCCTCCCAGTGTTCGGTGCGGGGCAGCAGTGTGCCGTCGGGCCGGCGGGTCCGCGCCGGGTCGCCCACGGCGAGGACGGCGGGGTGGGAGGTCACCTGGCCGGTGTCGACCACGATGCCGCGGTCGGTCTCCAGTCCGGCCTGTTCGGCGAGCGCGGTGTGCGGCACCATGCCGACGCCCAGCAGGACGGCGTCATAGGTCCGTGCCGGGCTCCCGTCGGCGAGGCGCGCCTCGATCCCGGCGCCGCCGCGGTCGGTGAACGCCTCCACGACGGTCCGCAGTGTCCTGACGCCGTGCCGGGTGTGCAGGTCGTGCACCCAGGTGGCGAGGTCGTGGCCGAGGGCGGCGGTGAGCGGGACGGCCACGGGGTCGACGAGGGTGACGTCGCAGCCCAGGCGCAGGGCGGTGGAGGCGGTCTCGGCGCCGATGAGGCCGGCGCCGACGACCAGGAGGCGG